>NZ_JBJGZT010000006.1:0-180609 GCF_054050655.1 Geodermatophilus sp. SYSU D00663
GGTTGCCCACGTGTTACTCACCCGTTCGCCACTCATCCCCCCGCAAGCAGGGTTCAGCGTTCGACTTGCATGTGTTAAGCACGCCGCCAGCGTTCGTCCTGAGCCAGGATCAAACTCTCCGTAGATGCATTCAATCGCCGGCCGAGAACCGAGAGCTAGCACTCTCGATGTCATCAACCAAAGGAATCCCTGCGCTCCACCACACGGTGCAGCGCCGGGGGTTTGTTACTTGGCACTGACTTTCGGCACGCTGTTGAGTTCTCAAGGAGCGGACGCGCTCGAACCCGGCCTTTCCAGGCCTTCGTTCGAGGCGGTGTCCCCACTGTAACACCGGCTCCGCAACGGTCCGGCCCCACGGGCCCTCCCGGCGGTTTCCCAGGCCTTCCGGCCCGGTCCGTTCTCGCTCGGTGCGGAGAGAACATTACACGGCCTCTGAGGGGTCGTGCACGGGGGGTCCCCGTGTCGCTCGCCACGCTGTCGGCAGGCGAGCGGACACGAGGTGCAACGACGCGCAGCGCGCCCGTCTTCCCGGCCTCGGCCGTGCTGCTGGACGCCCGCGTCAGGCCACGCCGGCGGGACGGAACTGCACGCTCACCCGCGGTCCGACCGGCCGAGTCGTCTTCGGGATGCAGTGCTCCCAGGTGCGCTGGCACGAGCCGCCCATGACCACCAGGTCCCCGTGCCCCAGCGGGAAGCGCAGGGTCTCGCCGCCCCCGCCCGCCGGACGGAGCAGCAGCGGCCGCGGCGACCCGAAGGAGACGATCGCGACCATCGTGTCCTGCGTGCGGCTGCGCCCCAGCCGGTCGCCGTGCCAGGCCACGCTGTCCCGGCCGTCCCGGTAGAGGCACATGCCGGCGGTGACGAACGGCTCGCCGAGCTCTGGTGCGTAGTGCGCGTCGAGCGCGGCGCGGGTCTCGGTCAGGAGCGGGTGCGGCAGCGTCTCGCCGCGCCCGTACCAGCGGAGCAGCCGCGGGACGGCGACCTCGCGGTCGTACATCTGCCGCCGGTCGGCCCGCCAGCCGATGTCGCCGAGCAGGACCTCGAGGACCTCGTCGGAGCCCGCGACCCAGCCGGGGAGGTGGTCGACCCACGCCCCGCGGCTGAGCACGTGCCGCCGCACCCGGCCCCGGAGCGGGGTGAGCGCGGCTTCCTCGGCGACGTCGAACATCGACGGCTGGTGCGCGAGCGTCATGCCGAGCAGGCTAGCGGCGCTCGAACGTGTGTACGAGTCCCTAGGCGGTGAGCGCCAGCGCGAAGGGCAGGACGCGGGAGGCCCCCGCGAGCCGCAGCTCCCGCCCGGCGACGGTCATCGTCCAACGCGAGTCGGCGAGGTCGTCGACGAGCAGCACCGGCACCGGCCCCAGCTCGTCCAGCCGCGACCGCAGCTCCGGCCCGACGACGACCCGCTGCCACACCCCGGCCAGCCGGAAGGCGCTGTTCCCGCCCGGGCCACCGGTCGGGCCACCGTGCGCGAGCGACAGCTCACCCAGGTACGGCAGCCGCCCCAGCCGGGCCAGGCCCTGCGCCGCCCCGGTCACGAGCCGCGGACGGCGGCGCGAGGGGACGGCGACCACCGCCGCCGGTCGCTCGGCCCAGTCCCAGGCGCCCAGCACGCGGGCGCAGGCGCGCAGCAGGTCCTCGTCCGGCGGGACGTCGGACACCGAGCGCTGCACCGGCACGTCGAAGGCGGCGTCCGGGTCCTCCTCGATGCCGGGCGCCTCGAGGTCGAGGGTCACCGTGCCACCGACGCCGTCGTCACCGAGCAGGGTGCGCAGCCGCTGGCCCCAGCCCAGGTCGGTGAGCCGGGCGACCGCCCGGCCCGGGTCGACCTGCTCGGCCGGCGCGATCTTCCCCTTCACCGCGACGCCGAGCCGGTCGGCGCCGGTGGGCCACTGGGCGCGCGGGGCGAGCTCGACGCCCGGGCGGTCCAGCGCCGCGGAGGCCGCCTCGGCCGCGCCGGCGGGGACGTCGGTCGGGTACCAGGGGCCGGCGCAGACGTCGCAGCGGCCGCAGGGAGCCGCGGTCGGGTCGTCGAGCGCCTCCTGGAGGAACGCCATGCGGCAACGTGCCTCGTCGACGGGCTTCGCGTAGGCGATCATCGCGCGCTGCTCGGCCTCCCGGGTGCGGGCGACGCGGGCGTAGCGGTCGGCGTCGTAGACCCACGGGCGGCCCGTGGACCGCCAGCCGCCCTGCACCCGCTCCACCGCGCCGTCGACGGCGAGCACCTTCAGCAGCAGCTCCAGCCGCGAGCGGCGGACGTCGGCCACGGTCTCCAGCCGGGCCACCGACCACGCCTTCCCGTCGGCCATCGCCGAGAGCACCGCCGCGGCGTGGTCCTCCCGCGGCATGGACGAGGTGGCGAACCACTGCCAGATGGCGAGGTCCTCGGGGCCGGGCAGCAGCAGCACGTCGGCGGAGTCGACGGCGCGGCCGGCGCGGCCCACCTGCTGGTAGTAGCTGACCGGCGACGACGGCGCCCCGAGGTGGACGACGAAGCCCAGGTCGGGCTTGTCGAAGCCCATGCCCAGCGCCGAGGTGGCGACCAGCGCCTTCACCCGGTTCTCCCGCAGCGCCTCCTCGGCCTCCTTGCGGTCGGCGTCGTCGAGGCGGCCGGTGTAGGCGCGCACGTCGTGCCCGGCGTCGCGCAGCAGCCCCGCCGTCTCCTCGGCCGCGGCGACGGTGAGCGTGTAGACGATGCCGCTGCCCGGCAGGTCGCCGAGGTGGGCGGCCAGCCAGGCGAGCCGCGCGCGGTCGGTGGGCAGCCGCAGCACGCCCAGGCGCAGCGAGTCGCGCGCCAGCGGGCCGCGGACCGTCGTCACCCCGGCACCGCCGGCGCCCAGCTGCTCGGCGACGTCGGCGACGACGCGCTCGTTGGCCGTGGCGGTGGTGGCGAGGACGGGCGTGCCGGCGGGCAGGGTGCCGAGCAGGTCGCGGATGCGGCGGTAGTCGGGACGGAAGTCGTGGCCCCAGTCGGAGACGCAGTGCGCCTCGTCGACGACGAGCAGGCCGCAGCGGGCGACCAGGCCGGGCAGCTGCTCCTCGCGGAAGCGCGGGTTGGTCAGCCGCTCCGGGGAGACGAGCAGGACGTCGACGTCGTCGGCGGCCAGGCGCGCGGCGACGTCGTCCCACTCGGTGGCGTTGGCGCTGGAGATCTCCACCGCGCGGATGCCGGCGCGGGCCGCGGCGGCCACCTGGTCGCGCATCAGCGCGAGCAGCGGGCTGACCAGCAGGGTGGGCCCGGCGCCGCGGCGGCGCAGCAGCGCGGTGGACACGAAGTACACCGCCGACTTGCCCCAGCCGGTGCGCTGCACGACCAGCGCCCGCTCCGACCGCTCGACCAGCGCGGCGACGGCGGCGTCCTGCCCCTCGCGGAACACCGCGTCGGGCCGGCCGGTCAGCTCGCGGAGGACGCCGAGGGCCTCGGCGGCCAGATCGGACGGGGGCGCGGCGGTGCTCATGGCCCCCGACAGTAGGTGGGTCCCCCGACAGCGGGACCGTGCGAGCGGGACCGGGGGACGACGGGCAGGATGGGGACGATGCGACCGCCGGACAACCACGTGCACACCGGGTGGTCGTGGGACACCCCGAGCAGCGTGACGATGGCGCGTGCCTGCGAGCAGGCCGTGGCGCAGGGGTTGCCGGCGATCGCCTTCACCGAGCACCTCGACTTCACCGTGTGGGGCCCCGACGACCGGGCCACCACCCTCGGCCTGGTCGACCGGCACGCCTCGCGGCACGAGCCGATCGACACCGAGGGCTACTGGGCCGAGCTGACCGAGGTCCGCGAGCGGTTCCCCGAGCTGCGCATCTGGTCCGGCGTCGAGGCCGGCGAGCCGCACCTGTTCGAGTCCAGCGTCGCCGCCCACCTGTCCGGCGCGCCGGTCGACCGGATCCTGGGGTCGCTGCACTCGCTGCACCACGAGGGCCGGCTGTACGGGGTGGGGCAACTGCTCTACTCCGACGCCGACGGGACGATGCGCCGCTACCTGGCCGAGGTCGTCGACATGGTGGAGAGCAGCGACGTCTTCCAGGTGCTCGCGCACGTGGACTTCCCGCGGCGGTACTGGCCCGGCGGGGCGCACCGGTACGTGGAGAAGGACTACGAGGAGGAGTACCGGGCGGTGTTCCGGGCGCTGGCCGGGACCGGTCGGGCGCTCGAGGTGAACACGAGCAGCCCGCTGGCGTCGGTCGACCAGCTGCGCTGGTTCCGCGAGGAGGGCGGCGAGGCGGTCAGCTTCGGCAGCGACGCCCACCAGCCCGGCGCGGTGGGCCAGCGCTTCGACCTCGCCGTCGACGTCGTCGAGGCCGCCGGGTTCCGGCCCGGGCGGGACCGCTTCGACTTCTGGCGCCGCTGAGGCTCAGCCGGCCGCCCGGTCGAGGGCGGCGCGATAGACCCGGGGGAGCGCGACAGGGGCGATCAGGCCCTGGGCCAGCAGCACCGCCCGCCCGCGCAGCCCGCGGCCGCCGCTGTGGCGCCACGTCACGTCGACGTGGCTGCCGCCGTCGTCCCGCGGGGTGATCCGGACCTCGCCGGTGCCGCGGTCGCAGTGGTCGCTGTCCAGCAGCGTCCAGGTGACCCGGTCCGGGTCCGGCCACTCGTAGCGCAGCAGCACCCAGAACGGGACGCCCGCGCTGCCCTCGCGCAGCACGGCCCAGCCCTCGCCCTGCTCGCGGACCTCGTACCTCGCCGGGTCGAGGGTCTTCGACCACACCTCCAGCCGCCGGTCGCCGACGTCGGTGAACGCCTCGCGGACCTGGGCCGGGGTGGCGCGGGTGTCGAAGCCGAAGTGGACCCGCATCGCCGTCTCCCTCCTGGCGGCCCCCGCTCCTGCCCGGATGGTCCCGCGATCGGGGACCGCGCGAGGGGTAGGAGGTCCCGGCAACTACTTCACCGCTAAGAGAAACGCCGCTAGGGTCGCCGGGGTGACGTCCCGCCGCGTGGTGATCGCCCTCGGGGGCAACGCCATGACCGGTGCCGACGGCTCGGCCACCCCGGAGGCCCAGCGGAACGCGATCCGCGAGGCGGCCGGCCACGTCGCCGAGGTGGTGGCCGCCGGGGTCGAGGTGGTGCTCACCCACGGCAACGGCCCGCAGGTGGGCAACCTGCTGGTCAAGAACGAGCTCGCCGCGCACGTCGTGCCGCCGGTGCCGCTGGACTGGAACGTCGCGCAGACCCAGGCCACCATCGCCTTCACCGTCGCCGACGAGCTGGACGCGGCCCTGGCCGCCCGGGGGCTGCCCCAGCGCACCGCCGGGCTGGTCACGCGCACCCTGGTCGACGCGGACGACCCGCACTTCCGCGAGCCGTCGAAGCCGGTCGGCCGCTTCCTCCCGCGCGAGGAGGCCGAGCGGTTCGTCTCCCTCGGCCAGGTCTGGGAGGACCGCGGCCCGCGGGGCTGGCGGCGGGTGGTCGCCTCGCCCGAGCCGCGGTCGGTCGTCGACTCCCCCGCGATCCACGCCCTCGCCGCGGCCGGCTTCGTCGTCGTCTGCGCCGGTGGCGGGGGCATCCCGGTGACCGACGACGGTGGGGACGGCGCCGCCCTGCGGGGCGTCGAGGCCGTCATCGACAAGGACCTCACCGCCGCCGTCCTGGCGCGCGACCTGGAGGCCGACACCCTGGTGATCGCCACCGACGTCGCGAACGTGATGGTCGACTTCGGGACGCCGTCCCAGCGCCCGCTCGGCCGGGTCACGGTGGCCGAGCTCCGCGCGCACGCCGGGGAGGGCCAGTTCGCCCGGGGCTCCATGGGCCCCAAGGTCGAGGCCGTCCTGCGCTTCGTGGAGGGCGGCGGCCAGCGCGCCGTCGTCACCTCGCTCGAGAACATCGCCGACGCCGTCACCGGGGACGCCGTCGGCACCGTGGTCACCGCTGCATAGAGACCGCTGCACAGAGAACGTGCTCACCGCCGCACAGAGAAGCAGAAGGACCCTCCTGCCCCCACCGCTCGCACGCTCGCGGCGGGACCCTGCAGGAGGGCCGAACCCCGACAACGAAGGAGTAGTGGTCCCGTGCCCGCACCGATCGAGGTCCGCAAGGTCCCGCTGCACAACGTGAGCGACGCCAGCGAGCTGGCCAAGCTCATCGACGACGGCGTCATGGAGGCCGACCGGGTCGTCGCCGTCATCGGCAAGACCGAGGGCAACGGCGGCGTCAACGACTACACCCGGATCATCGCCGACCGCGCCTTCCGCGAGGTGCTGCTGGAGAAGGGCAGCCGGTCGAAGGAGGAGGTCGCCGAGATCCCGATCGTGTGGTCCGGCGGCACCGACGGCGTGATCAGCCCGCACGCGACGATCTTCGCGACGCTGCCCGAGGACGCCGTCGAGAAGACCGACGAGCCGCGGCTGACCGTGGGCTACGCGATGAGCGACGTCATCCTCCCCGAGGACATCGGCCGCATCGCGATGGTGGAGAAGGTCGCCGAGGGCGTGCGCCGCGCGATGGAGGCCGCCGGGATCACCGACCCGGCCGACGTCCACTACGTGCAGACCAAGACGCCGCTGCTCACCATCGAGACCATCCGCGACGCGAAGAACCGCGGCAAGGACACCTACTACGACGAGCCGCACGGCTCGATGGACCTGTCCAACGGCACGACGGCGCTGGGCATCGCGGTGGCGCTCGGCGAGATCGAGATGCCCGAGCAGGAGCAGGTCATGCGCGACCTGTCCCTGTACAGCGCCGTCGCCTCGTGCTCGTCGGGCGTGGAGCTCGACCGGGCGCAGATCGTCGTCGTCGGCAACGCGCGCGGGCACGGCGGGAACTACCGCATCGGCCACTCGGTGATGAAGGACGCCCTGGACCAGGACGGCATCTGGGACGCCATCCGCCAGGCCGGCCTCGACCTGCCCGAGCGCCCGCACGTCAGCGACCTCGGCGACCGGCTGGTCAACGTCTTCCTCAAGTGCGAGGCCGACCCGACCGGCTACGTCCGCGGCCGGCGCAACGCGATGCTCGACGACTCCGACGTCTTCTGGCACCGGCAGATCAAGGCGACCGTCGGGGGCGTCGCGGCGTCGGTGACCGGCGACCCGGCGGTGTTCGTGTCCGTGGCAGCGGTGCACCAGGGCCCGTCGGGCGGCGGCCCGGTCGCGGCGATCGTCAGGGCCTGAGGCCGGCGCGGGACCCGCGGGGCGCTCCCCCGCGGGTCCCGCTCACGGCAGGATCGCGTCGACGCAACCGCCGTCGACGCGCAGCGCGCCGCCCGTGGTGGCCGAGGCCGGCGGCGAGGCGTGAACCGCCCCTGCGCCTCCTTCCAGGGCAGGTCGCGGCCGACCGGCGACGATGCCCCGGGACGAGCCGGTGACGACCGCGGTGCGGCCGGAGAGGTCGATGCGCACGGGACTCCCCGGATCTCGGCGTCGGCCCACCCGCCGGGGGACGGCTCCCCGACGACGACGTCGCGGATCACCGCCCGTCCTCGGCCGCACCGACCCCGGCGGCGGTCCGGGGACGGCAGCCGGGGTCATCCGTCGAGGACGGCCAGGAAGGCCGGCGGGACGGCGTCGACCAGCCACACGCCGTTGGCCGACCGGGTGAACACCGCCCCGGTGGCGGCCAGCCCCGCCGCGTCGACGCGGAGGACGGCGGCGCGGCCCCGGCGCTCCCCGACCGTCCGGGCGGTCGCCTCGTCGGGGCTCAGGTGCACCGCGTGCCGGCGGCCCGGCCGCAGCCCCTCGGTGAGGATCGACGGCAGGTGGCGCACCGGGGTGCCGTGGAACAGCACGGCCGGCGGCGACTCGGCCGCGTACCCGAGCGCGACCGGCACGCTGTGCCCCTGGCTGGCGCGGATGCGGGTGCCGCCCGGGTCGTAGGCGAACCGCCGCTTGTCGTTCCCGGCGACGACGCGGTCGAGGTCCCCGCGGGTCAGCGGCGTGCCGTGCGCGGCGAGAGCGGCCAGCAGCACGTCGACGTCGACCCAGCCGGCCTCGTCGAGGGAGATGCCGACGCTGTCGGGCCGGTGCCGCAGGACGTAGGACAACCGCTTGCTCACCCCGACGACGTCCACGGGTCAGCGGTGCCCCGGGACCGGCCCCGGTGCACCGTGACCGGCCCGTGATCTACCCGTTTCCCCTGGAAGGGGGCAGGGTAGAGGCGCATCCTGATCATTCGACGAGTGAAGTGGGCCTTCCATGGACACGGATCATCGCGAGGGTCACGGGGGACTCGTGGGCGCCGTCCGGGGCGCGTTGGAGCAGTTCATGGCTCTGACGGGCCTCGAACCCGTCGCCACCACCGGCGTGCGCCGGGACGGCGACGGGTGGTCCGTGCTGGTCGACGTCGTCGAGCTCGAGCGCATCCCCACCACGACGAGCGTCATGGCGACCTACCGGGTCGACATGGACGGCTCCGGCACGCTGACCGGGTTCGAGCGGCTGCGCCGCTTCAGCCGGGGCCAGGTGGACCAGGCATGAGCGGCCCCGTCGCCCGCCGGCAGGTCGGCGTCGGCAGCGGAGCGCTCGGCCGGCAGCCCGACTCACTGGCCGACGTGCTCGAGCGGGTGCTCGACAAGGGCATCGTCATCGCCGGCGACATCGTCGTGAACATCCTCGACATCGAGCTGCTGACCCTGAAGCTGCGCCTGTTCGTGTCCTCCGCGGAGACCGCCCGCGAGATGGGCCTGGACTGGTGGAGCCACGACCCGTTCTTCTCCGGCCGGCCCGCGCCGGCCGTCGAGGGCGGCGAGCGCGACGACGGCGAGCGCGACGACGGCGAGCGCGAGGACGGCGAGGTCGCCGCGCTGCGGGCGCGCGTCGCCGAGCTGGAGGACCTGGTCCGCCGGCAGGGCCTCGAGGCCGGCCCGGCGGCCTCGGACGAGGCGACGGACGGGGCGCCGGAGCGGCGGGGAGCCGAGCAGCCGTGACCGGCCCCGACGTCCCCGACCGCCTCACCCGGGTGGCCCGCGAGCTGGGCCCCGACGTGCTGGCGGACGCGGTCGTCCGGGGCCGTGAACTGGCGGTCGAGCGGCTGGCCGGCCTGGTCGCCGACGCCCTGGTGGCGGAGGTCCTCGCCGGCCGGGCCGCGGGTGCGGCCCCCGCGCCGGCCCCGGCCGCACGCCCGGAGCCCGCCGCGCCGCCCGAGCCGGCCCCGCCTCCCGTGCCCCCGCCCCGGACCGACGCGGCCCCGCTGCCGGGCGAGGTGCTGTACGCCTTCGCGCTGGCCCCCGCCGACCTCCCGGTGCCCGCGGACCCGCCCGGCGCCCCCCACGGCGGGCGTCCCCTCGAACTGGTCACCGACGGCGACCTCGGCCTGCTCGTGCGCCGCGTGCCGCGGGCCGACCTGGAGGTCGACCCCGACGACCTGTCCGAGGGCGGGCGGCTGGCGCTGCTGGCCCGCGGCCACGACGCCGTCGTCCGGGCCGCCGTCGCCGCCGGTCCGGTGCTGCCGCTGCGGCTCGGCACCGCCGTCCCCGACGAGACGGCCGCCCGCCGCCTCCTGGCCGAGCACGCCGCCGTGGCCCGCGAGCAGCTGACCCGCATCGGCGACGCCCGCGAGTGGGGTGTCCGGCTGGTCCGCCCGGCCGGCGGCGAGGAGGCCGCCGACGGCGGGTCCCGGCCCGACCGGGAGGAGCTGACCGGCACCGCGTACCTGGCCCGGCGCCGGCAGGCGCTGCGCGAGCGGGAGGAGGCCGCCCGCGACGCCGCCCGGGCGGCCGACCGGCTCGAGCAGGCGCTGGACCCGCACGTCCGGGAGTGCCTGCACCGCGGCGCCGCGCCGGCATCCGGGCTGCTGCTCGACCTCGCCTGCCTGGTGGTGCCGGACGCGGAGGAGGCGTTCCTCGCCGCGGTCGGGGACCTCCGGACCGAGCTCGAGGACGACGGACTCGCGCTGGAGGTCAGCGGCCCCTGGCCGCCGTACTCCTTCGCCGCGCTGACCGCGGAGGGCCACGGTGGCTGAGCGGACCGGCATCCTCGGCGGGGACACCCGGGGCACGAGCCTGGTCGAGCTGCTCGACCGGGTGCTGCAGCGCGGCGCCTACGTCGGCGGGGACGTCGTCATCACCCTGGCCGGCATCGACCTGGTCCGGCTGGACCTGCGCCTGCTGCTCACCGCCGTCCAGCCCCGGGAGCCGCAGCCGGCCGGCACGGAGGCCCTCCGGTGACCGGCCCCGACCTCCCGCCACCGCGGCGGAGGGGACCGTCCGGCGCCGCCCGCCGCCTCGAGGGCAGCGGCGAGGAGGTCGGCCGCTCGCTGGGGCGGCTGGTCGTGTCCCTGCTGGAGGTCGTCCGCCAGGTCGTCGAGCGCCAGGCGCTGCGGCGGGTGGACGCCGGCGACCTCACCGACGCCCAGGTCGAGCAGCTCGGCCGGGCGCTGATCGACCTGGAGGCCACCTTCGACGAGCTGATCGACGCGTTCGGCGTCGTCCCCGAGGACCTGTACCTGCCCCTCGACCTCACCGCGCTGGCGCGCGGTGGCACCACGGGCACCCGAGCACGGCCCCCTGACCCCGACCCGAGCAGGAGACAGCCATGACCATGTCCACGTCCTCCGTCAACCGCGCCCCCCGGCCCAGCGGCCTCGCGGACGTCCTCGACGTCGTCCTCGACAAGGGCATCGTCATCGACGCGTACGTGCGCGTGGCGCTGGTGGGCATCGAGTTGCTCACCATCGACGCGCGGATCGTCATCGCCAGCGTCGACACCTACCTGCGCTTCGCCGAGGCGGTCAACCGGCTGGACCTGCAGCCGCAGGACCAGGTCGCGGGCCTGCCGGGCCTCATCCGCGAGGTCACCCAGGGCGGGTCCCGGGCGAAGACGAAAGGAGCCCTGAGCGGAGCGCGGGAGACCGCCCAGGACGTCATCGGCTCCCTCACCGGCCGCGACCGCGACCGCGAGGAGGGCGACGGCGGCTCGCGCGGCGGCGGCGAGCGCGGTGCCCCGGCGTCGCGGCGGCCGCAGAACCGGAGCTGACGGTGCTGCTCGTCCACGGCGTCGTCCGCGAGTCCGACGCCCCCGCCGTCGGCCGGGTGCCGCCCGGCCGGCTGCAGCAGCCGCGCGCCGTCGTCGCCGGTCCGCTGGCGGCGGTGGTGTCCGACGCGCCGGACGGCGACCTGGTGGGCGACGACGCCGTCGCGCACCTCGACCTGCTGGTGGCCCTGGTCGTGACCGTCCCGGTGCTGCCGCTGCCGTTCGGGACCGTCGCGCCCGACGAGGACGCCGTCCGGGCCGAGGTGCTCGAGCCGTCGGCGGACGAGCTGGCCCAGCGCCTGGCCGCCGTGGCCGACCTGGTCGAGCTGCGGCTGGACCTCGACTTCGACACCGACGCCTCGGTCGCCGCGGTGAGCCGCGACGACCCGGACATCGCGCGGCTCGCCGCGCGCGCCCGGGTGCCGGGGGCCTCGCTGGCCGACCGGATGGCGGTGGGCGAGGCCGTGGCCGCGCGCGTCGCCGACCTGCAGGCCGAGCTCGCCGCCACCTGGACGCAGGAGCTGTCCGGGGTGGCCGAGCAGTCGCGCGAACTGCACGTCGACGACCAGGTGTCGCGGACGGCGTACCTGGTCCGGCGCGACCGGCTCGACGACGCCGACGCCGCGGTCGCCCGGCTGCGGGAGGCCGCCGCCGGCAGCGCGAGCGTCGAGTACGTGGGCCCGATGCCCGTCTACAGCTTCCTGGACGACGTGGTCGTGGGTTCGCAGCCCGCACCCCGTTCGCGATGGGGGTGGTGAGGGAAAGCAGCACACCGTCGGTACGGGGGCCGGCGGCAGTCGATCGACCATGTGCACCGGGGACCGGGTCCCTGGTGGGAGAAGAGGACCACTGTGACCGAGAGTCCCACCCCGTCCGTGCTCAAGCTGGGGGCCGCCACGCTCGGTGGCTACCTGCTGGGCCGCATGAAGAAGGGCCGGGCCGCACTCAGTTTCGCCATGTGGGTCGCCGGCTCGCAGTCCGCCCTGGACCCCAAGCGCCTCCTGCGTGAGGCACTCCTGTCCGTCGCCAGCAGCAACGAGGCCAAGGAGCTGCTGACCCAGCTGCGCGGTCCCCTGCTCCAGGCCGGCAGGAGCGCGGCGACGGCCACCTTCGACACCCAGCTCGCGGCGCTGACCAAGGCGCTGGAGCAGCGCACGGCCGCCCTGAACGAGAAGGCCGGGAAGGCCGCCGACACCGTGGGCGAGGCGGCGCTCAAGGCCACCGACACCGCCGGCGAGGCCGCTTCCACGGCCACCGACACCGCCGGCAAGGCGGCCGGCGCCGCGGGCGGCGCCGCGGGCGGCGCGGCCGAGTCGGGCACCGGCGTGCTGCGCCGTGGCCTCCGGGCGATCACCGGCAAGGGCAAGGGCCAGGAGGAGGACACCGCCGAGGACTCCGGCAAGGCCGGTGACGAGGACACCGCCGGGTCCGCGGACCAGGACACCGAGGACCAGGACACCGCGGACCAGGACACCGAGGACCAGGACACCGAGGACCAGGACACCGAGGACCAGGACACCGAGGCGGACGAGTCCGAGGACGCCGGGGTCGCGGAGGACACCGGCGAGTCCGAGACCGCGTCCGACGAGGACCAGGCGGAGTCCGACGAGGACGAGGCCGACGAGGACGAGGACGAGGCGGAGGACGAGGCGGAGGACGAGGCGGACGAGGACCTCACCGCCGAGGACGACACCGCCGACGAGGACGCCGAGTCCGACGAGGACGACTACGAGGACGACGAGGACGCCTACGACGACGAGGAGGGCGACGAGGACGAGGCGGAGGACGAGGCGGAGGACGAGGCGGACGAGGACCTCACCGCCGAGGACGACACCTCCGACGAGGACGAGGAGTCCGACGAGGACGAGGCCGAGGGCGACACCGGCCTCACCGCGGAGGGCGACAGCTCCGACGAGGACGAGGAGTCCGACGAGGCCACGGCCGAGGACGCCACGTCCACGGAGGACGAGGGCGAGGACGAGGGCGAGGACGAGGGCGACAGCGAGGACCGCACCCCCGACCCCGGCCACGCCGACGTCGACGTCGACCCGGGCCAGGCCGGTGGCTCGCCGGGTGATGACACCGCCGAGTCGGACAGCACCGAGTCGGACGACGCCGATTCGGACGACGCCGAGTCGGACGACGCCGGCACCGGCGAGGACGAGGCCCCGCAGGAGACCCCGCTGCCGCCGCGCCGTGGGGCCCGGCGTCCGCAGAGCCGCCAGGAGGGTGGCCGGGCCCGCGGGGCCAAGGGCGACCGGGGGCAGCAGCCCGCCGATGCCCCCCGCCGACGGTCCCGGCAGACCGGCGAGGCCGCGTCCGGCGGCGGCCAGGAGGCCGCCGGCCGTGACGAGGGCCGCCAGAACGAGGCCGAGCCGGCACGCCGCGCCCGGCCGCAGGGCCGCTCACCCCGTCGTCCGCGCACGGAAGGAACCCGGGCATGACCAGCACGGAGAACCAGGAGAACCAGGACACCGGCGGCGGCGGTGGCGGAGGTGGCGGGGGCCTGCTCGGCGGGCTCGCCAGCAACCCCGTGATCGGCCGCCTCGGTGACGCGGCGAAGGACTACGCCAAGGCCCGCGCCACCGACGCGGTGAAGTCGCTCGGCAGCAAGGTCGGCGGCGTCACCGACAACCTCAAGGAGAAGGCCGAGGGCGGCGGCTTCGTCGCCCCCGCCGCCACCGGGGCCATCTCCCGGCTGGCCGAGGGCGACAGCCCGGTCAAGGCGGTGCTCGGCGGCGTGGGCTCCGGCATCAAGGAGAAGATCAAGGGCGTCTTCCGCAAGGGCGGCGGGGCCGGCGGCAACAAGAAGTTCGTCAACATCGTCGAGGACGTCTACGTCGGCGTCCCGGTGAACGTCGCCTACGACCAGTGGACGCAGTACCAGGAGTTCGCCAGCTTCATGAAGGGCGTCGACTCGGTCGACCAGGCCGACGAGGTGTCCAGCAACTGGCGGGTGAAGGTGTTCAAGTCCCGGCGGAACTGGAAGGCCACCGTCACCGAGCAGATCCCGGACCGGCGGATCGTCTGGACCACCGAGGGCGCCAAGGGCACGACCAAGGGCGTCATCACGTTCCACCCGCTCGCCGACGACCTCACGCAGGTCCTGCTGGTCATGGAGTACTACCCGCAGGGCCTGTTCGAGAAGACCGGCAACATCTGGCGGGCCCAGGGTCGCCGCGCCCGGCTGGACCTCAAGCACTTCCGGCGCTTCATCATGATGCGCGGCGAGGCCACCGGCAGCTGGCGTGGCGAGATCCGGGACGGCGAGGTGGTCCGCGGACCCGACGAGCCGGAGCCGGACGAGACCGGTGCCGAGTCCCCGGAAGAGGCCGAGGACCAGGACGAGACCGGCTACGACGAGGAAGCCGGGTACGACGAGGAGGAAGCCGGCGAGGAGGAGGCCGGCGAGGAGGGCGCTGAGGAGGAGCCCGAGGAGGAGGAGGCTCCCGAGGAGGCCCCGGAGGAGGCTCCCGAGGAGGAGCCGGTCCCCGCGGGGGCATCCTCCGGCGACGGATCCGGGGGCGGCGCGCCCCCGCGGCGACGGGCGCGGCGGGCAGCACCCGCCGGGACCCGCTGAGAGAAGGCGACGGTGTCGCAGACCGAGAACGGCGAGGTCCCCGCGTCCCTGCGTGAGGCGGCGATCTCGCTCAGCGTCCGGGAGGAGGTCCTCGACGTCCTCCTGGAGAAGATCGAGACCGACCACTACCCGTCGGCGACGATGATGGACGACGTCGAGGCGCTCCTCACGCCGTGGCGCAAGCAGGAGTACGCGGAGATCCTGCTGGACAAGATCCGCCAGGACCGGTTCCCCAGCCGGTCGCTGATCCAGCGGCTGGTCCGCCTGTCCAGCTGAACCGACCGTCACCGGCCGGCGTCGGGGCCCTCACGGCACCCGGCGCCGGCCGGTGGCGTCTCCGCGCTCAGGAGGGTCCGCGGAACCACGACCCCGGCGGGTGGAGCCGGGCGCGCGCCGGCCGGTTAGCGTCGGGGCACGCCGACGGACCGGAGAGGTGCGGATGATCGACAAACGGGTCGGGTCACTGGCCGACGCCGTCGCGGGCATCGAGGACGGCGCGACCGTGCTCATCGGCGGGTTCGGCGCCTCCGGCGTCCCGGTGGAGCTGGTGCACGCGCTGCTCGACCAGGGGACCACCGACCTCACCGTCGTCACCAACAACGCCGGCTCCGGCGAGACCGACGTCGCGGCGCTGCTGCGCGAGGGGCGGGTGCGCAAGATCGTCTGCTCCTACCCGCGCTCGGCCGGCTCGGTCTGGTTCGAGGAGCGCTGGCGCGCCGGCGAGGTGGAGCTCGAGCTGGTCCCGCAGGGCACGCTCAGCGAGCGGATGCGCGCGGCGGCCGCGGGCCTCGGCGGGTTCTTCACCCCGACCGGTGCCGACACCCGCCTCGCCGAGGGCAAGGAGGTGCGGGTGATCGACGGCCGCCGGCACGTCTTCGAGGAGCCCCTGCCCGGCGACGTCGCCCTGGTCCGGGCCGCGCGCGCCGACCGCTGGGGCAACCTCGTCTACCGCACCGCCGCGCGGAACTTCGGCCCGACGATGGCCGCGGCGGCCGCGCTGACCGTCGTCCAGGTGGACGAGTTCGTGGAGCTGGGTGCGCTGGACCCGGAGGTGATCGTGACGCCGGGGATCTTCGTGGACCGCGTCGTGGAGGTGGGCAGGGCGTGAGGCTGGACACGCGGGACGTCGCACGGCGGATCGCCCGGGACATCCCCGACGGCGCCTACGTGAACCTCGGCATCGGCCTGCCCACGCTGGTCGCCGACTGCGTCGGGGACGACCGGGAGGTCGTCTACCACTCGGAGAACGGGATCCTCGGCATGGGTCCCGCCCCGGCACCGGGCGAGGAGGACCCCGAGCTGATCAACGCCGGCAAGCAGCCGGTGACCCTCCTGCCCGGCGGGGCGTTCTTCCACCACACCGACGCGTTCCTCATGATGCGCGGCGGCCACGTCGACCTGACCGTGCTCGGCGCCTTCCAGGTCTCCGAGCACGGCGACCTCGCCAACTGGGCCACCGACGACGCCTCGCACCCGCCGGCGGTCGGCGGCGCGATGGACCTCGCCGTCGGCGCGAAGCGGGTGCTGGTGATGACGACGCACACGACGAAGGCCGGCGAGCCCAAGCTCGTGCCGCGCTGCACCTACCCGCTCACCGCCGCCGGCGTGGTCGACCGCGTCTACACCGACCTCGCCGTCCTCGACGTCACCGCCGAGGGGTTCCTCGTGCGCGAGATGGTGGCCGGGCTCGGCCGCGACGACCTGCAGGGCGCCACGGCCGCCCGGCTGTCCTTCGCCGACGACGTCGGGGTGCTGGTGCCGGGTCAGCGGGAGTAGTACTCCACGACCAGCTGCTCCTCGCACACCACCGGGACCTCCTCGCGGGCGGGCACGCGCTCCACCCGGGCGGTGAGGTCGGCCAGCCGCACCTCGAGGTAGGCCGGGGCGGTGGCGTGCGCGCCGGACGCGGCGACCTGGAACGGCTCCCGGGTCCGCGACCCCTCGGCGATCGAGATCCAGTCGCCCGGGCGCAGCCGGTAGGACGGGCGGTCCACCCGGCGGCCGTTGACCAGCACGTGCCGGTGGGTGACGAACTGGCGGGCCTGGTAGATGGTCCGCGCGAACCCGGCCCGCAGCACCGTGGCGTCCAGCCGCGACTCGAGGTCCTGGATCAGCGCCTCGCCGGTCTTGCCGCCGGTGCGCCGGGCCCGGTCGAACGCCCGGCGCAGCTGGGTCTCGCTGACGTCGTACTGCGCCCGCAGCCGCTGCTTCTCCAGCAGCCGGGTCGAGTAGTCGCTCTGCTGCTTGCGCTTGCGGCCGTGCTCGCCCGGCGGGTACGGGCGGCGCTCGAAGTAGCTCACGGCCTTCGGGGTGAGCGGCAGGCCGAGCCGGCGGCTGAGCCGGACCTTGGGGCGCGGGGTGTTCAACGGGACCTCCGTCGTCGAGTTAGGTTAGGTTCACCTTACCCCCATCCCGACACCCGAGGTGATCGATGACCGCCGGCCCCTCCTCCCGCGCCGGTTCGGGCACCACCGGCATCCCGCAGCCCTCCCCCGCCGAGCGCGCCCGCACGGTGGCCGCCCGGGCCTCGGCGGCGCTGCACGCGGTCGGCGTCGGCGCGGTCGAGGTCACGGTCACCGGGACGACGGCGTCCGGGCAGGTGCTCGTCGTCGTCCCCGCGGACGGGCGCCTGGCGACGGCGCTGCGGACCTCGCCCCTGGGCGACCTGCCGGCGCGGCTGACCGTCACCGACCGCACGCCCTTCCCGGTGCAGCACCCGGTGCGCGGGCAGGTGGAGCTGTCCGGCTGGCTGACCCCGGTGCACCCGGCCGGCGTGCAGGCGGCCCTGCTCGACCTCGCCGACGTCCGCCCCTCGGACGCGCTGCTCGACGTCGGCCTGGGCGCGGTGCTGCTGCGCCTGGACCTCGCCGAGGTGCTGCTCACCGACGCCGGGACGTCGTCGGAGGTCGAGCCCGAGGAGTTCGCGGACGCGCGGCCGGACCCGGTGAGCGCCGACGAGTCCGGCCTCGCCACCGTGCACGCCGGTGCGCTGGACACCCTGCGCGGCCGGGTGCGGGCCTGGGCCGGCCCGCGCGACGACGTCCGCCTGCTCGGGCTGGACCGGCACGGGGTGCGGTTCCGCGTCGAGGCGCGGCACTCCTGCCACGACCTGCGCGTGCCGTTCCGGGCCCCGCTGACCGGCGGGGAGGGCCTGGCCGCCGCGCTGGACACCCTGCTCGCCTGCGGCCCGGCCTAGCGGTCCCGCGGGATCTCCGGTCAGCGGCGGGCGAACCAGCTGTCCTCCGGGATCTCCGGTGGGGAGGGCGGCAGGTCGGGGCCGCGCCGTCGAGGGGGCTCCCAGGGCCACAGCGTGACCGCCCGGTCGGCGGCCTCGCGGATCGCCGTCCCGTCGAGCACCGTGCTGGTCTCCGGGACACCGAGCTCCGGGCACCGCACGACCACCGTCAGCGGCCCGGCCGGCGGCGGCGGGGACAACCACCAGGAGTGGTCGACGGAGTTCTCACTGCCCGAGCCGCTCCCCTGGGTGAGGACGACGTCCCCGCCCTGCCCGGGCTCGCCGACGTTGTCCACCCGCGTGCCGTCGGCCAGCTCGAGCCCCAGGAGCAGCGGTGGTACGCCGGGCCGCCAGAGCACCTCGTGGAGCTCGGCCCCGGACAGGCTCCCCGGCCGGATCCGGACGCCGAGGTCGAACGCCAGGCCCGTCGAGTAGACCTGCATCCCCAACAGGGCCACCACGGCGTCGTCGGTGCGGGCGAGCAGCACGTTCTGCGGCAGGGCCACCGGCAGCTCGTTCTGCGGCGCACCCGTCCGTCGCAGGGCGTCGTCGTCCGGTCCGTCGTCCGGCCGGGCGCTGGTCCCCATGCGCCGCAGCCTGGCCGGTCCCCGCCGGGCCCGGCACGCGGGACCCGGGTCAGGCCGCGGTCGCGGCGCGGGCCTCCTCGGCGAGGGCGGCCAGTGCCTGCTCGAAGCACTCCCGCGGCGGCTGCACGAGGCCCGCGCCCACCTGACCCGTGCCGGCCACCCGCCCGGCCATGCCGGTGTTGATCTGCGGCAGCCAGCCGGTGCGGGCCACGGCGAGGACGTCGATGCCGGTCGGGGCGCCGCGGAAGCCGAGGATGGGGATGGCCATCGCCGGGTTCTCGGCCAGGGTGAGCTGGTACATCCGCTCGGTGGTGGCCAGCGCGTCGGGCACGGTGCCCCCGACGAACCGCACGATCGCCGGCGCGGCGGCCATCGAGAACCCGCCGACGCCGTAGGTCTCCATGATCGCGGAGTCGCCGATGTCGGGGTTGGCGTCCTCGGGGCCGTAGTCGCCGAGGAACAGGCCGACCGGCGTCTGCGCGGGGCCGGTGAACCAGCGGTCGCCGGTGCCGGCGGTCTGCACGCCGAACTCGGTGCCGTTGCGCGCCATGACGGTGACCAGCGTCGAGCCCGGGACGTCGCGGGCGGCGTCCATCGCCAGCTTCGCCGCCGGCATGCCGAGGTTGAGGAAGAAGTGCTCGTTGCCGCCGATGAAGCGCAGCGCCGCCGCGACGTCGTCCGACGGTGCGTCGAGGGCGACCAGCGCCGGGGACAGCTCGCGCAGGGTCATCAGCGATCCGGCGCGGTTGCGGTTGTGCCCCTCGTCGCCCATCTGCAGCATCTGCGCGAGCACGGCCTTGACGTCCAGCGGCTCGGCCATCGAGCGCACCGCGCGGGCCAGCAGCGGGCCGAGGACGTCGCGCATCCAGGCCAGCCGGGTGAGCACCTCCTCGCCGAAGGCGCCCATCCGCAGCACCTTGCCCAGGCCCTCGTTGAGGTTGCAGTAGGCCCAGCCGCCGCCCACCGGGTCCTCCAGGCACCACGCCCACATCGACGGCGAGGTCACCCCGGCCATCGGGCCGACGGCGGAGCGGTGGTGGCACGGCTCGAGCTCCACGCCGCCGGACGCGAGCAGCGCCTCGGCGTCGGCCACCGTGGACGCCCAGCCCTCGAACAGGCAGGCGCCGATCAGCGCCCCGCGCATCGGCCCCGACGCCGCCTCCCAGGTCAGCGGCGGGCCGGAGTGGAGCAGCGTGCGCCCCTCGAGGCCGAGCACCTCCCGGGCCGGGCGGACGTCGACCAGCACCGACCCGGCGGCGAGCACCCGCTCGACCGCCGTCCGGTTGGCCGCCGCCCGTCGCGGGTCCAGCGCCAGCGCGGCGAGGTCGCCGGCGTCGCCGAAGCCGGGTGGCCGCCAGTCGACGTCGGCCACCGACGCCCCCTGGGCGCGCAGCGCGCCGGAGAAGACGTCGACACCCGCGGCCACCACCGCCGGCGGGCCGTCCAGCAGACCACCCAGGCTCATCGCTGCGCTCCCAGCAGGTCGAGGGCGTACCGCGTGGCCGCGGCGTTGGAGGCGAAGACCGCGGCACCGGCCGCGGCGAGGGCGTCGGCCTGCCGGCTCCAGCCCTGGGGGTCGGCCTCGGTGCCGACCAGCGCGACCACCACCGGCAGGTGCGCGCGCTCGCGCGCGGCGGCCAGCGCCGGGGCGAGGGCCGCCGCCGGGTCGGCGTCGGCGCCGTGGCCGAGGACGACGTCGAGCAGCAGCACGGCGGGCTCGCCCGAGGCGGCCAGCCGCTCGATCGCCTCCAGCCGCAGCGTCGGGTCGATCATCGGGTGGGCGCGGCCGACGGTGAGGGCGTCGTCGCCGAAGTCGACGACGACGTGGCCGCGGGCGGACAGGTCCGTCCCGAGGTCCAGCTCGGGCCGCAGCGGGGTGTTGGACCGGACGTCGCCGAGCACGGGGGCGGCGAGGAGCATCGCCTCGTCGGCCAGCGTGCCGCCGGAGTAGAGGCCCTTGAGCACCGCCCCGGGCAGCGCGGCCTCCGCCGGGCCGGGCCGCGAGGGCCAGACGGGGACGTCGAGGCCCATGTCGGTCAGCAGCGCCTCGACGGCGGCGGTGAGGTCCGGCGTCTCCGGCGACAGGGCGGCCGACCGGACCGGCGTGGACAGCCCCGCGGCGGCCCGCTCCACGGCCTCGGCCACCGACGGCGCCGGCGGCTTGGAGACCACGAGCACCCGCTCGGTGGCCGGGTCGGCGTCCAGCGCCGCCAGCGCGTCGAGGGTGGCCAGGCCGCCGACGGCCTCGGACAGGTCGCGCCCGCCGACGCCGATCACGTGCGAGACGCCGACGCCGGCCGCGTCGAGCAGGCAGGACACCTGCTGCGCGCCGGTCCCCGACGCCGCGACGACGCCGACCGGCCCGGGGCGCACCACGTTGGCGAAGCCGAGCGCGACGCCGGACACGATCGCGGTGCCGCAGTCGGGGCCCATGACCAGGACGCCGGCGGCGTGCGCGGCGCGCTTGAGCGCGACCTCCTGCTCGACCGGGACGCCGTCGGAGAAGACCAGCACGCTGCGGCCGGCCGCGATCGCGTCGGCGGCCTCGAGCGCGGCGTACTGCCCGGGGACGCTCACGATCGCCAGTGCCGGGGTCCCCGGCTCGAGGTCGTCGAGGCCGGCGCCGATCGTGCGGGCCGGCTGGGCGTCGGCGGTGGCGCGGGAGCGCTCGCGCTCGGCCAGGGCGGCGTCGACGGCGGCCACCGCGGCGGCCAGCGCGTCGTCGTCCACGGCCCGGACGGCGATGAGCAACTGGTCGGGCGCGGGGGTCTCCGCGGGCGCCAGCCCCATGCCCGCGGCGAGCTCGACGTTGAGCGGCGTGGCCATGGCGACGAGGACGGCGGTCACCCCCTCCCGGGCGCCGACGTCGCGGCTGACCTGCATCAACCGCACCGAGTCGGCGTAGACGCCGCTGCGCAGGGAGACGTGCCGGACGCCCTCTCCGGGGCCTGGATCGCTCACCCCGCCGACCGTACCGGGAGATCCCTCAGCGGTGAGATATCGGCGGCGCAACGATCTTGTTTCCGGTCGAACATTTAGCGCTGAGGCACTTTCGCGCCCGCGTGTCGCGTGACACTGTGACGGCCTCCCGGGGGTGGCGGCACCTCCCGGCCCGCATCGGCTGTGCCTCGCGAGGAGGACCCCATGGCGTTCGGTTGGAAGCTCTACGGCGACGGCAAGACGCCGCCGCTGGGCGAGGCCGTCGCGCCCGACGAGCGGCTGTCGTGGCCCCGCACCATCGGCATCGGCGCCCAGCACGTCGTCGCGATGTTCGGGGCGACCTTCGTCTTCCCGATCGTCATGGGGCTCGACCCCAACCTCGCGATCATGATGAGCGGGATCGCGACGATCATCTTCCTGCTCATCGTGAACGGGAAGGTGCCGAGCTACCTGGGCACGAGCGCCTCGTTCGTCGGCGGCGTCGTCGCCGTCCGGGCGCAGGGCGGCGACTCCGGCGACGTCGTCGGCGCGATCCTGGTCTCCGGCGTCGTGCTGGCGCTGGTCGGCGTGCTCATCCACTTCGCCGGGGTCCGGTTCCTGCACGCGATCCTGCCGCCGGCGGTGACCGGCGCGGTCGTGCTCCTGATCGGCTTCAACCTGGCCCCGGTGGTCGCCGGCATCTACTGGCCCCAGGACCAGTGGGTGGCGCTGGCCACGATGGCCTTCGTCATCGTCGCC
The DNA here is from genome assembly GCF_054050655.1 of Geodermatophilus sp. SYSU D00663. Classification (NCBI taxonomy): domain Bacteria; kingdom Bacillati; phylum Actinomycetota; class Actinomycetes; order Geodermatophilales; family Geodermatophilaceae; genus Geodermatophilus; species Geodermatophilus sp. SYSU D00663. The sequence goes on from NZ_JBJGZT010000006.1 coordinate 21,989, forward strand.
TCGCTGCTGCTGCGCGGCTTCTGGGCCCGCATCTCGATCCTGCTCGGGCTGGTCTTCGGCTACCTGCTGTCGATCCTGCTCGACGCGACCGCCGGCCAGATCACCTCGCCCGACGGCACCGGCGAGGTCGTCACCCGCGACCGGATCAACTTCGACACCGTCGGCCAGGCCGACTGGTTCGGCCTGCCGGACTTCACCGCGCCCAGCTTCTCCCTGAACTTCAGCCTCCTGGTGCTGCCCGCCGTCATCGCGCTGGTCGCGGAGAACGCCGGCCACGTCAAGGCGGTCGCCGAGATGACCAAGCGCGACCTCGACCCCTACATGGGCCGCGCGATCGCCGCCGACGGTGTCGCCACCGTCGTGGCCTCCTCGGTCGGCGGCTCCCCGACGACCACGTACGCCGAGAACATCGGCGTCATGGCCGCCACCCGCGTCTACTCGACGGCGGCCTACTACGTGGCGGCCCTCGTGGCGATCCTGCTCGGCCTCTGCCCGAAGTTCGGCGCCCTGATCAACATCATCCCGGGCGGCGTGCTCGGCGGGATCACCGTCGTCCTCTACGGGATGATCGGCCTGCTCGGCGCGAAGATCTGGAAGGAGAACCGGGTCGACTTCGCCAACCCGATCAACCTGGTGCCGCTCGCCGCGGGCATCATCATCGCCATCGGCAACGTGAACCTGCAGATCACCGACACCTTCTCGCTGGGCGGCATCGCCCTGGGCACCATCGTGGCGGTGCTCGGGTGGCACGTGGCCCGTGCCCTCGCGCCGGCCGAGATGAAGGCGGCGCTCGTCGCCGAGCGGGAGTACGCCGGCGGCACGGGTCCCGCGCTCGGCCACGCCGGGGCGCACGACTACACCCCCGGGGCCCGCGAGTACAGCGCCGACCCGTCGTCGGTCGACCAGGTGGGCCGCCCCGGCACCGACCGACGCAGGGACATGCTCGAGAAGTGAAGCCCGCACCCTTCCGCTACGCCGACCCCCGGTCCCTCGACGAGGCACTCGACGTCCTGGCCGCCGAACCCGGCGCCAAGGTGCTCGCCGGCGGGCAGTCGCTGCTGCCGCTGCTGGCGATGCGCCTGGCGGCGCCGGCCACGCTGGTCGACGTCAACCGGGTGCCCGGCCTCGACGCCGTCGAGGCGACCGGGGACGGCGTGCGGGTGGGAGCCCTGGTCCGGCACGCGCACCTGCTCCGCGACGGCGCCGCCGCCCGGGTCCAGCCGCTGCTGGCCCGGGCGACGGCGAACGTCGCCCACCCGGCCATCCGCAACCGCGGCACGACGGTCGGCTCGATCGCGCACGCCGACCCCTCCGGCGAGATGACCTCGGTGCTCGCCCTCACCGGCGGCTCGGTGACCGTGGCGACGCCCTCGGGCCGGGAGACCGTCGGCTGGCGGGACCTGTTCGTCGGGCCGCTGGAGACCTCGCTGCCCGGCGGCGCGGTCGTCGTCGACGCCTTCTTCCCCGCCCTGCCCGAGCGCTCGGGCACCGCCTTCGCCGAGATCGCCCGGCGCAAGGGCGACTACGCCGTCTGCGGGGCCGGCGTCGTCGTGACCCTCGACGCGGACCGCCGGGTGGCCGCCGTCCGCGCGTCCTACCTGTCGGTCGGGCTGGTGCCCGAGGTGCACGACCTCACCGAGGCCGTCGCCGGCAAGCCCGTCGACAGCGCCGACTGGGCCGCGGCCGGCGCCCTGGCCCGCACGCTGGTCGACCCCGACACCGACATCCACGCCAGCGCCGACTACCGCCGGCTGCTGGTCGGCGTGCTCACCGAGAGGACGCTGGCCGACGCCGCCCGCGAGGCGGCCGAGAGGACCGCTGCATGACCTCCGTCGACACCCCCCGGATCGACACGGAGCGGACCGTCCGCGTGACGGTGAACGGCGTCCCGCGGGAGGTGACCGTCCCGGTGCGCCGCGTCCTCGCCGACGCGCTGCGCGACGACCTCGGCCTGACCGGCACGCACGTCGGCTGCGCGCACGGCGTCTGCGGCTCGTGCACGGTGCTCGTCGACGGCGACCCCGTGCGCTCCTGCCTGGTGCTCGCCGTGCAGGTCGACGGCGCGGAGGTGACCACCGTCGAGGGCCTGGCCCGCGAGGACCACCAGGGCGGGCAGGTGCTCCACCCGGTGCAGGAGGCCTTCCGCGAGTGCCACGCCCTGCAGTGCGGGTTCTGCACGCCGGGCTTCCTGGTGACGATCGCCGCGGGCCTCGAGGCCCGGGACGCGGGCACGGAGATCACCGAGGAGGAGGTCGACGAGCTCGTCGGCGGCAACCTCTGCCGGTGCACCGGCTACGCCAACATCAAGAAGGCCGTCCGGCACGCCGCCGCCGCGATGCGGGAGGACGCCCGGTGACGACCAAGCTGTTCGGGGAGCCGGTCCGCCGGCGCGAGGACGCCCGCCTCATCACCGGCCGCGGCCGCTACCTCGACGACATCGGCGCCGGCGCCCTGGCCGCTGCGTTCGTGCGCAGCCCGCACGCGCACGCCCGCGTCGTCGACGTCGACGTCGAGGCGGCGCTGGACGTCGAGGGCCTGGTCGCGATCTACACCTACGAGGACCTCACCGGCCCGATGGCCGAGCCGCTGCCGGTGCTCATCCCCCACCCGCAGCTGCACGCGCCGCGCACCGGGTACCCGCTGGCCAACGGCGAGGTCAACCACGTCGGCGAGCCGGTCGTCATGGTCGTGGCCACCGACCGGTACGTGGCCGAGGACGCCGCCGAGCGGATCGTCGTCACCTACGAGGAGCTGCCGGTCGTCGTCGGGGTGGACGCCGCCCGCGAGGCGCGCGCGGCCGTCCACGACGAGATCCCCGACAACGTCGCCGCCCGGCACCACCAGGAGACCGGCGACGTCGAGCCGGCGCTGGCCGCCGCCCCGCACACGCTGTCGTTCACCCAGTACATCGAGCGCAGCGCCTGCACGCCCCTGGAGGGCAAGGGCGTGCACGCCCGCTGGGACGCCGACGACGGCAGCCTGCGCGTGCACTCCAGCACCCAGGCCTCGACGTCGGTGCGCGCGGCGATCGCCGCCAAGCTCGAGCTGTCGCTGGACCGCGTCGAGGTGATCGCGCCCGACGTCGGCGGCGGCTTCGGCGTCAAGATCGTGCACCCGTGGCCCGAGGAGCTGCTGGTGCCGATGGCGGCGATCCGGCTCGGCCGCGAGGTCAAGTGGGCCGAGGACCGGCGCGAGCACTTCGTCTCCAGCGCGCACGAGCGCCAGCAGCGGCAGGAGATCACCGTCGGCTACGACGACGACGGCCGGATCACCGCGCTCGACGTGCACGTCTGGCACGACAACGGCGCCTACACGCCCTACGGGATCATCGTCCCGATCGTGACGGCGACCCAGCTGGTCGGCCCGTACGTGATCCCCGTGTACCGGGTGGTCGTCGAGAGCGTCTACACCAACACCGTCATCGTCACGCCCTACCGCGGGGCCGGGCGGCCGCAGGGCTGCTACGCGATGGAGCGGACGATGGACCGCATCGCCGACGCGCTCGGCCTCGACCGCGCCGAGGTGCGCCGCCGGAACCTGATCACGCCCGACCAGTTCCCCTACGACCACCGCCTGACGTTCCAGGACGGCCGGCCGGTGATCTACGACTCCGGCGACTACCCGGGGCTGCTGGACAAGCTGGTCGCGCTGGTCGGCTGGGACGAGGCCGCCGCCCTGCGCGCGGACGCGCAGGCGCGCGGGAGGCTGCTCGGCATCGGCATGGCGCTGTACGTGGAGGGCACCGGGCCCGGGCCCTACGAGGGCGGGCACGTCCAGGTGCTCGGCAGCGGCAAGGTGCTGGTCTCCACCGGGCTCACCTCGCAGGGCCAGGGCCACGAGACGGTGTTCGCGCAGATCGTCGCCTCCGAGCTCGGGGTGCCGATCGAGGACGTCGAGGTGCACACCGGCGACACCCGCCGCTTCGGGTACGCCGTCGGCACCTTCGCCTCGCGCGCCGCGGTGATGAGCGGCAACGCCGTCGCGCTGGCCGCCCGCGGGGTGCGGGAGAAGGCGCTGCGCATCGCCGCCGAGGTGCTCGAGGCCAACCCGGAGGACCTGGAGATCGACGAGGGCCTGGTGCAGGTCAGGGGGACGCCGGGGGCATCGGTCCCGCTGCGGACGGTCGCCGTCCTGTCCAACCCGCTGCGCTACGCCTTCGACGAGGCGGCCAAGCAGGCCACCCAGTTCGCCACGCACGACGACAGCAAGCCGCCGGTCGCGCCCGGGGACGCACCGGGCCTGGAGCACCGCGACTACTACTCGCCGATCCGCTCGACGTTCGCCTCCGGCGCGCACGCCGCCGTGGTGGAGATCGACCCGCAGACCTGGGAGATCGACGTCGTCCGGTACGCGGTCGTGCACGACTGCGGCAACGTGGTGAACCCGATGATCGTCGAGGGCCAGGTGCACGGCGGCGTCGCCCAGGGCGTGGGCGGGGCGCTGTACGAGCGGATGGCCTACGACGGCGACGGGCAGCTGCAGAACGCGTCGTTCATGGACTTCCTCATGCCCTACGCCTCCGAGGTGCCCGACGTGGTCATCGACCACCAGGAGACCCCGTCGCCGCTGAACCCGCTGGGGATCAAGGGCGCCGGCGAGGCGGGGGTCATCCCGGGGACGGCCGCGATCGCCTCGGCGATCGAGGACGCCACCGGACGGCGGATCGCGTCGATGCCGATCTCGCCGACCGAGCTGTACGACCTGATGAGAGACGAGACGGCGGAGCGGACCCGGGCGTCCCTCCAGACGGGAGTGCCCGCGTGAACCTCGACGGCTCGGCGGTGCTGCACGGCACGCCCGAGGAGGTCTGGAGGGTCGTCACCGACCCGGCCGTGCTCGCGCGGACCATCCCCGGCTGCGAGTCGCTGCAGCGCACCGGCGAGGACGAGTACCGGATGGACGTCTCGGTCGGCGTGGGCGCCATCCGCGGCACCTACGCCGGCGAGGTCCGGCTGACCGACCAGCAGCCACACTCGTCCTACGTCATGCACGCCTCCGGCGCCGGCGCCCCGGGCAACGTGCGGGCGAAGGTGACCATCGACCTGGAGCCGCACGAGGAGGGGACGACGCTCAGCTACTCGGCCGACGCCGTCGTCGGCGGGCCGGTGGCCGGGGTGGGGCAGCGGATGATCTCCGGCGTCGCCAAGCGGATGGCCGGGCAGTTCTTCGCCGCGATCGACCGCGAGCTCACCGAGGGCGCCCCCGTGGCCGCCGCGCCCGCCGCCGCCCGCGCGACCTCGGCGGCGGTGAGCTCCACCGAGGCGCCCGCGGCCGTCCCCGCGGGGACGCCGGCCGCCCCGGAGCCGCAGGTCTTCCGGCGCGCCGAGGCCCCGGCCGCGGCGCCGTCGTCGGACGTGCAGACCCTCGCCGTCGGCGCGCTCGGCGGTGCCGGGCTCACCCTGCTCGGCGTCCTCGTGGGCTGGCTGCTGGGCCGCCGGACCCGCTGACGGGGGCCGTGGCGCCGGGGGCGCCGGCCACGGGTCAGACCGGGTAGGGCTCGCCACAGATGTCCGCCGGGAGGCCCGTGTCGCAGCGGTTGCCCTGGAACTCCAGCCCCCCACCGGGCGGGAGCGACGGCAGGGCGGAGGGGTCGCCGACGAAGACGTCCATGTCGACGGCGACCGACCCGGTCGGCGGCGTGCCGACGGGCAGGAGGGCGTGGTTGTCCCCGAAGTAGTTGTTGGACACCCGGACGTCCTCCACGGGTCCGGCGTCGGACCCGGGCAGCGTGGTCAGCACCAGTCCGGCGGCCGGGTGCGTCGGCGACGGCACCCCCGCCGGCAGGTCGGCCGTGTTGTCGGCGATGACGTTGCCCGCGACCGTGACGTCGTCCGCGTCCACCACCTGCACGCCGATGCCGGAGACGTAGGACTCGACCTCCCTGCCCTGGAGGCAGTACCGGTCGTTGTCCGTCGAGGTGTTCCCGGTGATGCCGAACCCGCCGCTCGGGACCTCCGTCGCGACGTCGTCGGCGAGCAGCAGGCCGATGCAGTTGCCCGTCAGGGTGTTCCCGGTGACGCGGCCGCCGCGCGCCTCCCGCAGCGAGATCCCGACGTCGTAGCCCTCGACGTGGTTGCCGGAGACCGTCGCGTCGGCACGGGCGGAGTCGACGACCGCGACACCGGCGGTGCCGGAGTCCGGCACCCTCGCCGTGCCGCGGTCGAGGCCGACCTCGCGGTTGTCCGTGATCCGGACCGCCGTCGAGTCGACGGCGACGACGCCGTAGCGGTCGTGGGCGGAGCCCGACGTGCCGGCCACCCGGAAGCCGTCGGCTCCCCGCGCGACGATCCCGCTGGCGGGGTGGTGGTGGGTCGACAGGCCACCGACCAGGACCGGCCCGTCCGGATCGAGGAAGAACAGACCGGAGACGTCGTCGGCGAGCGTGTCCGGGTCGCCCTCGGCGTCGGCGCGCTCCTGCGCCTCCCAGCAGGGGGTCGAGGGGACCGCGGGCAGGTCCCGGACGGTCCGCCACTCGGGCCACACGACGTTGGTCACCCCCGCGCCGGCGCCGCGGACGGTCAGGCCCTTGCCCTGGACGCAGACGGCCTCGTGGTAGTCCCCGGGTGCGATCCGGATGGTGTCGCCCGAGCGTGCCGCGTCGACGGCGTCCTGGATCCGGGTGTACTGCTGCCCCGGCCCGACGTGGAGCGTGTGGGGGCCGACGTGGGCCGAGGCGGCCCCGGCCGGGAGCGCCGCGACGAGCAGGACCCCCGTGGCGGCGACGGCCGCGAGACGGGCGGCACCGGAGCGGGTCCGCCTCCTCGTGGAGGGGTCCATGCGGTGGCCTCCCTGGTCTGCGGGCGCCGGGCGCAGCGCCGCAGGTCGCCCACCCGCGGCGGGGACGGGACGGCGGGCTCCGCCGTCGTCGTCCGCGCTCACGCCGCCGGCGAGCGGTCCCGGTTCACGAGGATGGCCAGCTGGGTCCGGCCGCGGACGCCCAGCCGCCGCATGGAGGCGGTGAGGTGGCTCTTCACCGTCGCGAGGCTCAGGAACAGCCGCCGCGCGATCTCCTCGTTGCTCAGCCCCTGCGCCACCAGCTCGGCGACCTCGCGCTGCCGGTCGGTGAGCCGGTCCAACGGGCGGCAGGGGACCTCGGCCGGTGGCGTGGGGTCGGTCAGGTAGCGCACCAGCTGGGTGGTCGCCGAGGAGTCGATGGCCGGCTCGTGCCGGGCCAGCGCGCGCACGGCCTCGACCAGTCGCGCGGCGGCCGAGCAGCGCGGCAGGTAACCCCGGACGCCGGCCCGCAGCACCTGCACGAGCTCGGGACCGGCCTCCTCACGCGGCTCGGCGAGCACGAGCACCGCGGTCCCCCGGCGGCAGAGCTCACGCAGCAGCGGCAGCGTGGCCCCCTGCACCAGACCCTGGCGGGCGACGACGACCTGGGCGGGCACGTCCTCGATGGCGGCGAGCGCCCCGGGCAGGTGGTGGGTCTCGGCGACGACGGCCATGTCCGGCTGCGCCTCGAGGACCTCGCGCAGCCCCAGCCGGAAGACCTCCCGGTCCTCGCAGAGCAGCACACGGACCAGGCTGGACGGCGGCCGGATGGCCAGCGGGCGCGCGGGCCGCAGGACCGGGCGCGGACGCGGCTGCGTGCTCCGTCCCCTGACCGGCACGCCCGGTGCCGGGCCGACCGGTCGCCATGTCCCGCGTGCCGCGGGGCCCGGGCCCTGCAGGACGTCGTCGGAACTCATGCGTTCCTCCTGTCCGGGTGGCGCTGACGGGGCTCCGGGCGGGATCTCCGCCCGGGGGGACCCGTCCGTCTCAGTCGGACGCGCCGAACGGTAGCGCGCAACCGTCCGGCGTTGCCAGGTAATGTGCACGCCCTTCACAGGTCCCGTCCAGGTTCGTGTGCGCAGGGCGCGGGAGTCCCCCGGCGTGTACGCCGGGCCTGCACGGAGAGTGGCGAACCGGGTACGGAGGTCAGCCGCCGACGGGGCCGGCCTCCCAGCCGGGGCCCGGCCGGGCCGTGCGGTTGACGTGGATGGCCAGCTGCGTCCGGTCGCGCAGACCCAGCCGGCGCAGGGCGACGGTGATGTGGCCCTTGACGGTCGCGCGGCTGACCTGGAGCCGCGCCGCGATCTCCGCGTTGGTCAGGCCCTCGGCCACCAGCTCGGACACCGCCTGCTGCCGGGCGGTGAGCGGGTTGCGCCCGCCGGTCTCGTCGGTCCCCGCCGAGCTCCGTACGCCGTCGAGGTGGTGCAGCAGCTCGCCGGTGACGGCGGCGTCGAGCAGCGTCTCGCCGCGGACCACGGAGCGCACGCCCTCGACCAGCCGGTCGGAGCTGACGGTGGTGTACACGTAGCCGCGGGCGCCGGCGCGCAGGGCCTCGACCAGGTCGCCGCCGTTGCCGGCCTCGCCGAGCAGGACCACCCGGGTGCCGGTCGCGGTCAGCGCCCGCACCAGCTCGGTCATCGCCGGCCCCTGGGCGCCCAGGCCGAGCAGGGTCACGTCGGGGTGCAGCTCGGTGGCGAGCTCGAGCGCCCGTGCCGCGTCGGCCGCCTCGGCGACGACGAGGAGGTCGGGCGCCCAGCGCAGCACCGCGCGCAGCCCGTGCCGGAGCACCTCGTGGTCGTCGCAGATCAGGACGCGGGCCGGGGGCCCGGGAGGCCGGAGACCGTCGTGAGGCGGTGGAGGTCGGAGACCGTCGTGAGGCGGCGGGACGGTTCCCTCCAGCTCGCCACCCATGCGTCTGCTCCGCTCAGGTCCGATGCACGGCGCCCGGCGCCGCTGGTCCCAGGACCCGGAAGTTAGCGACGGACGGTCACCCGCCGCCACCGATCAACGACGCGGTGAGCGTGATCGGCCTCCGGTTTCATACCCGAGTCGCGGTCTCCCGGTCCGGAAGGTGGGCGTTGCCCCCGTCCCCGGGCGCTGGACCCCGGGACGGGCCACCCATCCCGCCGGTGCGCACCCTCGCGACCGGGCGTCCCCTCCCCGGGACGGGCGCGACGGATCCGACCCGTGGCGCTGTCGGACGGCCGTCCCGCCGCCCTAGCGTCCTCGGGCATCCGTCCCGGCCCGCCGGCCGCACCGGTCCGCCGGCTCCCTGCCGGCCCACAGCGACGCTGGAGTGCCCGTGCACCAGACGATGATCATCGCGAGGATGACCCCCGCCGACGCGGACAAGGTCGCCGACGTCTTCGCCCGCTCCGACGCGACGTCGATGCCGTACGAGATCGGGGTGCGGCGCCGGCAGCTGTTCACCTTCCACGACCTCTACGTGCACCTGATCGAGTTCGACCGCCCCGAGCAGGAGGCCATGGCGGTCGCCCAGTCGCTGCCGGCGTTCCGGGCGGTCAGCGAGGAGCTGCGGCCCTACATCGTCGCCTACGACCCGAACTGGCGGTCGCCGCGGGACGCCATGGCGCGCCGGTTCTACGAGTGGTCGGCGGAGCGGTCGTGACCGCGACGACGCCGGCCCGGCCGCACGCCGCGGCGCCCGGGTCGGTCGACTGGGTGAGCTGCCCCAGCTGCGGCTGGCTGCTCTACCGCAAGCGCCTGGACCGCAACCTGTCGGTCTGCCCCGAGTGCGACCACCACCTGCGGCTGGGCGCCCGCGCGAGGATCGCGCTGCTGGCCGACGACGGCAGCTTCGACGAGCACGCCTGCCCGCCCGGGCCCGCCGACCCGCTGGACTTCACCGACCTGCGCGACTACCGCGACCGGCTGCACGAGGCCGCCGCCCGCTCCGGCGAGAGCGAGGCCGTCGTCCTCGGCACCGCCCGCATCGGCGGCACCCCGGTGGTCCTCGCCGCGATGGACTTCGGCTTCCTCGGCGGCAGCATGGGCATCGAGGTGGGCCGCCGCGTCAGCGCGGCCGCGGACCTCGCCCTGCAGCGCGGCCTGCCCCTGGTGACCGTCTGCGCCAGCGGCGGCGCCCGCATGCAGGAGGGCGTGTTCTCGCTGTTCCAGATGGCGCGGGTCAGCCACGCCTTCGCCCAGCTGCACGAGTCCGGCCTCCTGTCGGTCTGCGTGCTCACCGACCCCACCTACGGCGGGGTGTCGGCGTCGTTCGCCACCCTGGCCGCCGTCCTGGTCGGGGAGCGGGGCGCGCACGTCGGCTTCGCCGGCCCGCGGGTGGTGCAGGAGACCATCCGGGCCGAGCTGCCCAGCGACTTCCAGACGGCGGAGTTCCTGCTGGCCCACGGCCTGGTCGACCGGGTGGAGAGCCGCGCGGAGCTGCGCCCGCTGCTGGTGCGGCTGCTCGAGCTGCACGGCCGCCGTCCCGCTCCTCCCCCGGCCGCCGCCCCGGTGCCGGCGCCGCCGGTGCCCCGGGACGACGCACCGGCGGGCGACGGCGCCGAGGACGCGGACGCCTGGGACGTCGTCCAGCGGGCCCGGGTCGCGGGCCGGCCCACGACGCTGGACTACCTGCACACCGTCTTCGACGACTTCGTCGAGCTGCACGGCGACCGCGCGTTCGCCGACGACCCGGCCGTCGTCGGCGGGGTCGCCGTCCTCGACGGGCGCCCGGTCGTGGTGATCGGCCACGAGAAGGGCCACTCGGTGCGCGAGCGGGTGGCGCGCAACTTCGGCATGCCGCACCCCGAGGGCTACCGCAAGGCGATGCGGCTCATGGCGCACGCCGAGACCTTCGGCCTGCCGGTGGTCACGCTGGTCGACACCCCCGGCGCGCACCCCGGGCCGGCGGCCGAGGAGCGCGGCCAGGCGCACGCGATCGCCGAGACCATCATGCGCAGCAGCCGGCTGCGGGTGCCCGTGGTCGCGGTGCTGACCGGCGAGGGCGGCAGCGGCGGGGCGCTGGCGCTGTGCACCTCCGACCGGCTGCTGGTCCTGGAGAACGCCTACCTGTCGGTGATCAGCCCGGAGGGCTGCGCCGCGATCCTCTGGCGGACGGCGACCGCCGCGCCCACCGCCGCACGGGCCATGCGCCTGGGCGCGGCGCACCTGCGGGCCAGCGGCATCGCCACCTCGGTGGTGCCCGAGCCACCTGGCGGCGCGGACGCCGACCCGCTCGCGGCCGCCGGCCTGGTCCGCGCCGCGCTCGTGCGCGAGCTCGACGAGCTCGCCCGGCTCGACGTCGGCACCCTGCTCGGCACCCGGGCCGCCCGGCTGGCCCGCATCGGCGGCGACGGCGACCGGCCGCTGCGCGTCGTCGGGCCCGCGCCCGAGGGAGGTGGCGGGGATGCGGCCCGCTGAGCTGCCGGCGCGGCCGGGACAGGCGGCGGAGGAGCCCGTGGCCGGGGACGAGACCAGTGGCCTGCACCACGAGGTGGTCGAGCTCGCCCGCGCCCTGCCCGGGCCGCTGCGCCGGCTGACCGTCCGCAGCGGCGACCGCGCCGTCGAGGTGGAGTGGGCGGCCGACGCCGTCCCCGCGGCCGCCGCGCCGGCCCCGGTGCCCGGCGGGCTGCAGGCCGTCGCCGCGCCCTCCGGGCCGGCCGCGGTCCCGGAGCCGGCGGGCGAGGAGCCGGAGGTCCCCGAGGGCACGATCGCCGTCCGGGCGCCGCTGGTGGGCACCTTCTACGCCGCGCCCTCCCCCGGCGCGGAGCCGTTCGTGCGGGTCGGCGACGAGGTCGAGGCCGGCCAGACGCTCGGGATCGTCGAGGCGATGAAGCTGATGAACCCGATCGTGGCCGACGCCGCGGGCGCGGTGGCGGAGATCCGGGTCGGCGACGCCGAGTCGGTCGAGTACGACCAGGTCCTGGTGCTGCTGCGCCCGTCCGGGGGACCGAGGTGATCGGCCGGCTGCTGGTCGCCAACCGCGGCGAGATCGCCGTCCGGGTCGCCCGCGCCTGCCGGGAGCTCGGCATCGAGGTCGTCGCCGTGTACTCCACGGCCGACCGGCGCTCCGCCGTCGTCGAGATGGCCGACGAGGCCGTGCACATCGGCCCGCCGGCGCCGCGGGCCAGCTACCTGCACGTGCCCAACGTCGTCGAGGCGGCGCTGCGCAGCGGCGCCGACGCGGTGCACCCCGGCTACGGCTTCCTCTCCGAGGACCCCGACTTCGCCGAGATCTGCGAGGCCGAGGGGCTGACCTTCGTCGGCCCGCCGCCGGAGGTCATGCAGCAGATGGGCAACAAGGCCACCGCGCGGCGGCTGATGGCCGCGGCCGGCCTGCCGCTGCTGCCCGGCGTGGTGGACCCGGTGCGCACCGCCGAGGAGGGCCTGGCCGTCGCCGCGGAGATCGGCTACCCGGTGATCATCAAGGCCGCGGCCGGCGGCGGCGGCCGGGGGATGACGGTGGTGCACGACCCCGCCGACTTCGCCGAGGCGTTCGCCACCACCCGCACCGTCGCCCGGGCGGTGTTCCGCGACCCCACCGTCTACGTCGAGCGCTACCTGTCCGGCGCCCGGCACGTCGAGGTCCAGGTGCTCTGCGACGCCCACGGCAACGGCGTGTACCTCGGCGAGCGCGACTGCTCGCTGCAGCGGCGGCACCAGAAGCTGCTGGAGGAGGGCCCGGCCGGGCACCTCACGCCCGAGCAGCGGGCCGGGCTCGGCGAGATGGCGGTCCGCGGCGCGCTGTCGGTCGGCTACAGCGGCGCCGGGACCGTGGAGTTCCTCGTCGACGACGCCGGGCGCGCCTACTTCATGGAGATGAACGCCCGCATCCAGGTCGAGCACCCGGTCACCGAGCTGCTGACCGGCGTGGACCTGGTCCGCGAGCAGCTGCTGGTGGCCGGCGGGGAGCGGCTGGGGCTGCGGCAGGAGGACGTCGTCGTGCGCGGCGCGGCGATCGAGTGCCGGATCAACGCCGAGGACCCCGCCCGCGGGTTCGCCCCCGCACCCGGCCGGCTCGACGTGCTGCGCGTCCCCGACGGCCCGTGGACCCGCTTCGACACCGGCTACCGCCAGGGCGACGAGGTCAGCCCGCACTACGACTCGCTGCTGGGCAAGCTCGTCGTCTGGGCGCCCGACCGCGAGCAGGCCGTGCGGCGGATGGACCGGGCGCTGGCCGAGCTGCGCGTCGAGGGCCCCGGCGTGCACACCACCGCCGCCCTGCACCGCGCGCTGCTGCGCGACCCCGACGTGCGCGCCGACCGGCACGACGTCCAGTTCCTCGACCGCCGGCTGCCCGACCTCGTGGCCCGCGCCGCGGCCATCGCCGCGTCCCGGGAGCCGGCCCTGCCCGCCGCGCGCGGCGCGCTGCACCTCGTCCCGGCCGGCGACCCCGCCGGTCCGGTGCCCGTCCCCCACTCCCGTCCCGAGGAGGACCCTCCCATGTCCGCTGCCCCGTTCACCCAGGCCGACCTCATGCAGCTGCTCACCGAGAAGGCGGGCCTACCGGCCGAGGCGCACACCGACGACCCCGACGCCCGCTTCGCCGACGTCGGCCTGGACTCGCTGGCCTTCCTGTCCATGCAGACCGAGCTGCAGGACCGCTTCGGCACCGCGATGCCCGACGACAGCCCCGACAACTACACGTTCGGCGAGATCGTCCGGGCCGTGTCCGCGGCCCAGGCGCAGCCGGCCTGATCCCCCGTCCCGAACGGAGCGCCCCCATGAGCAGCACCGTCGAGCCCGGCCTGACCGTGGGCCACACCGACAACTCGATCCTCATCCACGCCGACCTCGACCACGTCTGGTCGATGACCAACGACCTGCGGTCCTGGCCGGACCTGTTCACCGAGTACCGCAGCGTCGAGATCCTGGAGTCCACCGACACCTGGTTCCGGTTCCGGCTGACCATGCACCCGGACGAGTCCGGGCGGGTGTGGAGCTGGGTGTCCGAGCGGACCCTCGACCCGGCCACCCACGAGGTGCGCGCGCGCCGCGTGGAGCCCGGCCCGTTCGAGTTCATGGACATCCACTGGAGCTACACGGCCGAGGACGGCGGCACCCGGATGCGCTGGGTGCAGGACTTCCGGATGCGGCCGGAGGCACCGGTCGACACCGAGACGATGACCCGGCGGATCGACGCGAACAGCAAGGTCCAGATGGGGATCATCCGGGACAAGGTCGAGGCGGCCGCGACCCGGGGAGCGGTGGGGTGACCGCGCCGCGGGGTCCCGCGGTCGTCCTGCCCGGGGAGGAGGGCTCCCGCCCGGGCATGGTCGACCCGTGGCTGGCCGACCCGGTGGCCGCGGCCACCGTGTCCGAGGTCGACGCCGTCGTCGGCCGCGACGTCGCCGCCTGGTGGCGGGACCCCGCGACCGCCCCCGACCCCGTCGCGGCGCACCTCGAGGTCGTCGTGACCGGGGTGGCCGGCTTCCGCAGCCTGACCGCCCGCGGGCTGTTCCCGGCGGTCGTCGCCGGGCACGGCGTGGGCGAGTTCGCCGCCCTCGTCGCCGCCGGCGCCCTCGAGCTCGACCAGGTCGTCGAGCTGGTGCACTGGCGCGCCGAGCTGCTGTGCCTGGCACCCCGGCCCTCCTGCGCGGGCCTGGCCGCCGTCCTCGGCCCCGGCGCCGAGCAGGTGGCCCGCGCCGCCGTCGCGGCGGTCGGCGACGACGGCCCGCTGTGCGTCGCCGCCCTCGACGCCCCGCAGCGCACGGTGCTCTCCGGCGGCCGCACCGAGCTCGCCCGCGCGGCCGAGGTCGTCCGCGCGGCGGGCCTGGAACTGGTCCGGCTGCCCGGCCGGGCGCCGTGCCACGGGCCGCTGATGGAGCCGGTCGCCGCGCACCTGGCGACCGCGCTGGCCGACCTGGACTGGTCGGCCCCGCTGGTGCCCGTCGTCCCCAACGCCGACGGCGAGCCGACCCGTGACCCCGGTCGGCTGCGCTCGGCGCTGCGCCGCCACCTCACCGCACCGGTGCTCTGGGAGGCCACCTCCCGGGCGCTGGCCGGTGCCGGCGCGACGTCCGTCGTCGAGATCGGCGCCGTCCCGGTGCTCGGGCCGCTGGTCGCCCAGGTGCACCCGCACCTGCCCGTCCACCTGGCGGCGGGGCCGGGCACCCCCGTCCCCACCGCCGTCCCGGGTCCCGCGCTCGCGGGCTCGGTCCCCACCTGACCCGCTCCCGAGGAGAGACATGACGACGATCCAGCACGCGCCGGCCACCCCGACGCGCTGCGGCCCCACCGTCCACCGCGCCGACACCGCGCCCAACCGCCGCCGCGGCGGGGACATCCGGGTGCTGCTGTCCCCGGCCAGCGTCGGCTCGACCGCCGGCTTCATGGGCACGCTCACCCTCGAGCCCGGCGAGGTCGTGACCGAGCACTGGCACCCGTACTCGGAGGAGTTCCTCTACTGCCAGGAGGGCGACGTCCTGATCACCCTCGACGGCGAGGAGCGCCGCCTGGTCGGCGAGTCCGCCGTCCACATCCCGATCGGCGTGCGGCACCGGATCGTCAACGACACGGGCACGACGGCGACGTTCGTCTTCCTGTGCGGTCCGCTGGCCCCGCGGCCGGAGCTGGGCCACGTGGACACCGAGCTGCCCCCGGGCGTGCGGTGAGCGCCGACCGGCGCCGGGTCGTCGTCACCGGCATCGGGGTGGTCGCCCCCGGGTCGATGGGCCGCGAGGGCTTCTGGGACATGCTCACCGAGGGGCGGACGGCGACCCGTCGGATCACCTTCTTCGACCCGTCCCGGTTCCGCTCCCAGGTGGCCGCCGAGGTGGACTTCGACGGCCGCAAGCTCGGCCTGACCGCCCACGAGGTGTACCGCAACGACCGCTTCGTCCAGATGGCGATGGTCGCCGCCGACGAGGCGGTCGCCGACAGCGGGCTGCGCTTCGGCGCCGACGACGGCCCGGACGGCGACCGCGTCGGCGTGACGCTGGGCAGCGCGGTCGGCGCGACGATGCGCCTGGAGCAGGAGTACGTGCAGGTCAGCGACTCGGGACGGCTGTGGGAGGTCGACCCGCGGTACGCCTCGCGGTTCCTCGCCTCCGCGCTGGTGCCGAGCTGCGGCGCCACCGAGCTCGCCGTCCGGTTCGGCGCGCACGGGCCGGCGACCGTCGTCTCCACCGGCTGCACGTCGGGCATCGACGCGGTCGGCTACGGCGCGCAGCTGGTCGAGGACGGCGACGCCGACGTCGTCATCGCGGGGGCCAGCGACGCCCCGATCTCGCCGATCTCGATGGCCTGCTTCGACACCATCCGGGCGACCACCGACAGCAATGACGACCCCGAGCACGCCTCCAAGCCCTTCGACGCCCGCCGCAACGGGTTCGTCATGGGCGAGGGCGCGGCGGTGCTCGTGCTCGAGGAGTTCGGGCACGCCCGCCGCCGCGGCGCGGAGGTGTACTGCGAGATCACCGGCTACGCCAACCGCTGCAACGCCTTCCACATGACCGGGCTCAAGCCCGACGGCACCGAGATGGCCGAGGCCATCACCCGGGCGCTGGACCAGGGCCGCATCGCCCCGGACGAGGTCGGCTACGTCAACGCGCACGGCTCGGGGACCAAGCAGAACGACCGGCACGAGACGGCGGCGGTCAAGAAGAGCCTCGGCGCCGCCGCCGGCAGCGTGGCGATGAGCTCGATCAAGTCGATGGTCGGGCACTCGCTGGGCGCGATCGGGTCCATCGAGATCGCCGCGACCGCGCTGGCGGTGCAGCGCGGCGTGCTCCCGCCCACGGCCAACTACGAGGTGCCCGACCCCGAGTGCGACCTCGACTACGTGCCGAAGGTGGCGCGGGAGCAGAAGGTCGACGTCGCCATCTCCGTGGGCAGCGGCTTCGGCGGGTTCCAGTCGGCGATCGTGCTGGCCGGCCCCACGCGGAGGGAGTCGTGACCGGGCTGCTCGTCACCGGGATCGGCGTCGTCGCCCCCACCGGCGTCGGCGTCGAGGAGCACTGGGCTTCGCTGGTCCGCGGGGAGCCGGCGATCCGGCCGCTGGAGGGCTTCGACGCCGCCCGCTACGGGGTCCCGCTGGCCGGGCAGGTGCGCGACTTCGTGCCCGCCGACCACGTCTCGCCGCAGCTGATGGTGCAGACCGACCGGTGGACGTGGATGTCGCTGGCGGCGGCCACCCTCGCGGCGCAGGACGCGGACTACACCGCCCCCGAGGACGACGTCTACGCCACGTCGGTGTTCCTGGCCTCGGGCTCGGGCGGCAACGAGTTCAGCCAGCACGAGATCCAGGGGCTGTGGGCCAAGGGCCCCCGGTCGGTGGGCGCCTACCAGTCGATCGCCTGGTTCTACGCGGCCTCCACCGGCCAGGTCTCCATCCGCGACGGCTTCAAGGGCCCCTCGGGCGTCGTCGTCACCGAGGGCGCGGGCGGGCTGGACAGCATCGGCTGGGCGCGGCGGGTGGTCCGCCGCGGCACCCCGGCGGTGCTGGTCGGTGGCACCGAGGCCGGGCTGTGCCCGTACGCGGTGCTGTGCCAGGCCACCGGCGGCCGGCTGTCGGGCGCCGGGCGCCCGGAGGACGCCTACAAGCCCTTCGACCGGCGGGCCAACGGGCACGTCGTCGGCGAGGGCGGGGCGATCCTGCTGCTGGAGGAGCCCGGCGCGGCCGCGGCCCGCGGCGCCCCGAAGGTGTGGGGCGAGGTCGCCGGCTACGGCGCCACCCACGACGCCCACCACCACGAGGACCCGGCGCCCGACGCGACGCAGTACGCCCGGGCGATCCGGCTGTCGCTGGCCGACGCCGGCGTCTCCCCGGACGAGGTCGACCTGGTGGTGGCCGACGGCGCCGGCGTCCCGGAGCTGGACCGGCTGGAGCTGGAGGCGATCGGCGCGGTGTTCGGCGGGCGGGCGGCCCCGGTGCCGGTGACCGCGCCGTCGTCGTGGACCGGCCGGCTCATGGCCGGCGGGTCGGCGCTGAACGTGGCGACGGCGCTGCTGGCGATGCGGGACGGGATCGTGCCCGGCACCGCCTTCCTCGACGACCCGGTCGAGACGCCGCCGGGGGTCGACCTGGTCCGCGCCGGCCGCGTGCAGGACCTGGCCACCGTGGTGGTCCTCGCCCGCGGCGCCGGCGGCTTCAACAGCAGCCTGGTGCTGCGCCGGCACCGCGCGGAGGAGGCCGCGTGACCGCCGCGGGGGAGCGGGCCGGCATCCGCACGATGCTGCGGATGCGGACGCGCGAGGGCTGCGAGGCCGCCTTCGAGGCGGCCTGGCGGCGGGCGGCCGCCGAGATCGCCCGGGTGCCGGGCAACCTGCGCCAGGAGCTGGTGCGCGACGCCGACGACCCGCGCACGTTCGTCATCACCAGCGACTGGACCGACCGCGCCAGCGTCGACGCGTTCGGCCGCAGCAGCGCCCGGGAGACGCTCACCGAGGCGCTGCGCGACCTGCGCGAGGACGCCGCCCGCAACACCTACGAGGTGCTGGCCGTCGTCCCCGGCGCGGGGCGGCCGGTGGAGGCCCCGGCATGACGGCACCGGGGACCGGGGGGAGGGCGGCCGCCCCCGGGGTGCGGACGGTCCTGCGGGTGCGCGCCCGGGAGGGCTGCGAGGACGCCTTCGCGGCGGCCTGGCAGCGGGCGGCGGCCGCGGTGGCCCGGGTGCCGGGCAACCTGCGCCAGGAGCTGGTGCGCGACGCCGACGACCCCCGCTGGTTCGGGTTCGTCAGCGACTGGACCGACCGGGCGGCGGCGGACGCCTTCGAGGGCAGCGCCGCGCGGGAGGACCTCACCGCGGCGCTGCGCGACCTGCGCGAGGACACCGCCCGCGAGACGTCCACGGTGCTGGCCGTGCGGCCGGCCGAGCCGCGCCGGCCGGTGCGCATCGACTTCTCCACCAGCGTCGCGCCCGGCGAGCAGGTGGCCTTCGAGCGCGCCTACACCACGGTCACCCAGCGGATCGGCGACTCGCGCGGCTACGTGCGCGAGGAGCTGCTGCGCGACGCGAGCGGGCTGCGCTACCACATCTTCGCCGAGTGGGAGTCCGAGGACGACTTCGTGCAGTGGGTCGAGGACCCCTCGCACATGGCGGCCGGCGCGCCGCTGGCCCGCTGGCACTCGGTGGAGTTCCGGCGCGAGGTGCTCGAGATCCGCCAGCGGACCGATCCGGACGCGGACTTCCCGCCGCTGCCCCCGCCCGGTGGGGACGTCGAGGTGGCGCGGGTGCGCGTCGACTCCGCCGTGGCCGTCGAGCCCTGGGAGCAGGAGGCCTTCGAGCTGGCCTACCTCGCCGCCGCGCAGCTGGCCCGCAGCGCCCCCGGCCACGCCCGCGAGGAGCTGCTGCGCGAGTCCGACGGCCGGCGCTACCACGTCGTCGCCGAGTGGGAGTCCGAGCAGCACTTCACCGACTGGGCGGCGGAGCCGGGCAACTGGGCCGCCGGGCCGCTGGGCCGCTGGCTGGCCCGCGGCGAGGACCGCCGGGTGTTCGCGCTGCGCGTGCGCCCGGAGCCACCGTCGGCGACCCCCGTCCCCGCCCCCGTCCCCGCCGCCGTCCCCGCCGCGGTCCCCGTGGCGCCGGAGCCGGACCTGGAGGCGGTGGCCGGGCCGCCGGTCACCACGGTGCCCAGCGCCAGCGTGCAGGAGTTCGTCGAGAAGCCCGACGACGAGCACGCGGCCGCCGCGGCGGCGCTGCCGGTGCCGGCCGACCTCGGGGACGCCTCGCGCACCCCCGGACGCGCGGTCGAGGTGCTCGTCGTCGGCGCCGGGCCGGCCGGTCTCACCCACGCCATCGAGCTTGCCCGCCGCGGCGTCGCCGTCCGGGTCGTGGACAAGCGCCCCGAGGCCTCCACCCAGGCGGACAAGGCGATCGGCATCCACTGCCGGACGATGGAGATCTGGGAGGACCAGGGCATCGTCACCGAGGCGATGGACGCCGGGATCTGGCTGCACGGCCAGACCGTGTTCGTCAACGGCGTGCAGACCCACCAGGTCGACTGGGCCGGCCTCGACGAGCTGCCCTACGCCCACCTCGGGCTGCCGCAGTACGAGACCGAGCGGCTCCTCGGCGCGCGGCTGACCTCCCTCGGGGTGGTCGTCGAGCGCGGCGTCGAGCTGGTGGCCTTCTCCCAGGACGACGAGGGCGTCACCGCGCGGCTGCGGCACGCCTCGGGCGAGGAGGAGACCACCCGGGCGCAGTACCTGGTCGGCTGCGACGGGGCGCACAGCGCCGTCCGCTCGGGGCTGGGGCTGGCCTTCGAGGGCGGGCTGTCGATGTTCCCGCAGCTGTTCATGCTCGGGGACGTCGACGTCGACTGGGACCTGCCCGCCGGGCACCTGGTGCGGTTCGTGCGCATCGAGAACGAGGACGACTTCACCGGCATGCTCGTCTGCGTCCCGCTCAAGGGCCGCAACCGCTACCGGATCGCCACCCTGGCCCCGCAGCGGTGGCAGGACGCGGTCGGCTCCGGCGTCGTCCCGCCCGGCTTCTGGCAGGAGTACGAGCCGCCGACGCTGGCAGACATGCAGGCCGCCATCGACGACCTGGGCCCGCCCGGGACGACGGCGAGCAACCTGCGCTGGTCGTCGATCTTCCGGATCAAGCACGGCATCGTCGACCGCTACCGCGAGGGGCGGGTCTTCGTCGCCGGCGACGCCGCGCACCTGCACCCGCCGGCCGGCGGGCAGGGCATGAACACCGGCATCCAGGACGCCTGGAACCTCGGCTGGAAGCTGGCCCTCGCCGTCCGCGGGCTGGCCGCGCCGGGGCTGCTCGACAGCTACGAGGGCGAGCGCCGTCCCGCCGGGAAGATGATCGTCGACAGGGCCGTGGCCATCGCGTTCACCGACGAGATGGACATGGAGGACGAGAAGGCGCAGTTCCTGCTCGAGATGCAGATGACCATGAACTACGCCGGCAGCCCGCTGGTGGGCGAGGCGGCCCCGGGCGGCTTCCCCGCCGGGCCCGAGCCCGGGCACCGCGCGCCGGACGTGCACGGGCTGCGGCGCTTCGGCGTCGCCCACCCGCTGCGGCTGTTCGACCTCACCCGCGGCACCCGCTCCACGCTGCTGCTGTCGGTCGACGCCGGCGCGTCGGAGGAGCAGGTGTCGGACCTGGAGAAGCTGGCCGTCGGCGTGCGGCAGCAGACCCGGGGCGAGGTGGGCGCCTACCTCGTGGCCGCTCCCGACGCCCGGGTGCCGTTCCTCGTCGACCTGCCCGTCGTCCGCGACGCCGAGGGTTCCTTCGCCGCCGCCTACGGCACCGCGGGCGCGGGGACGGCGGCCTACCTGGTCCGTCCCGACGGCCACGTCGGCTTCCGCTGCCGCCCGCTGGACGAGGCCGCCCTGCTCGACCACCTCGCCGGCGTCTTCGCCCCCTGACCGCCACCCCCAGGAGCCGACATGACCCAGACCGCGCAGCCCCGACCGGCCGCACCCCCGGACACCGCGCCCCCGGACGACGTCGTCCCGGGCCAGGAGATCTACACCCCGGAGTTCCGCGCCGACCCCTACCCGGTCTACGCCCGGCTGCGCGCCGAGCGCCCGGTGGTCAAGGTGCGCACCCCCCGCTTCGACTCGTTCCTGGTCACCCGGTACGCCGACGCCCGCCAGGCGCTGTCGGACCCGCGGCTGTCCAAGGACCTGTACCGGGCCGGCGACACCTACCTCGCGGTGTTCGGCGAGAAGGCCCGGCAGATCAACACCAACATGCTCAACTCCGACCCACCCGAGCACACCCGGCTGCGCCGCCTGGTGACCCAGGCGTTCACCCCGAAGCGGATCGAGGCGATGCGCCCGCGGGTCGAGCAGATCGTCGCCGGGCTGCTCGACCGGATCGCGCCGCGCGGGTCCACCGAGTTCGTCGACGAGTTCGCCCTGCGGCTGCCGCTGGCGGTCATCGGCGACCTGCTCGGCATCCCCGAGGCCGACCACGAGGAGATCCTCGCCGGCACGCAGGTGATCCGGACCGTGGGCACCGGCGGGCGGAGTCCGCAGGAGGACCGGGCGGCGATCGGCGCGGCCCAGGAGCGGCTGCACGCCTACTTCACCGGCCTGGTGGCGGCCAAACGCGCCCGGCCCGGCGACGACCTGGTCAGCGGTCTGATCGCCGCCCGCGACGGCGACGGCCGGCTGTCCGAGGCGGAGCTGGTCTCCACCTGCTTCCTGCTGCTGTTCGCGGGCTACCAGACGACGTCGGACTTCCTCGGCAACGCCGTCGTCGCGCTGCTGACCCACCCCGAGGAGCTGGCCGCGCTGCTCGCCGACCTCGACCGGGTGCCCGACGCCGTGGAGGAGCTCCTGCGCTTCGACGGGTCGGTGCCGGTGTCGAGCTTCCGGTTCGCCACCGAGGACCTCGAGATCGGCGGCGTGACCATCCCGCAGGGCTCGATCGTGACCGTCGTCCTCAGCTCGGCCGACCACGACCCGGCGCTCACGGAGGACCCCGACCGCCTCGACCTGGGGCGCGGTCCCACCCAGCACCTGGCCTTCGGCCACGGCATCCACTACTGCCTGGGCACCGCGCTGGCCCGGCTGGAGGCGACGACGGCGTTGCGGCAGGTGCTGCTGCGGCTGCCCGACCTGCGCCTCGACGTCCCCGTGGAGGAGCTGCAGTGGCTGCCTGCCGCCTCGGCCTTCCGCGGTCTGCTCGCACTGCCGCTGCGCTTCACCCCCACACCCACCCCAGGAGGCACCCGATGACCCAGACCACGCCGCCGGCGACGCCCTCGGCAGACCCCGCCGCCGACGCCACCTCGACGCCCACGGAACCGCCGTGGGCGAACGACACGGTCGAGTTCGCGACCACGGCCACGGCCCCCGCGAGCTGGTCCTCCGGCTCCTGGCGGCCGTTCCGCAACGTCATCGTCTGCCGGATGGTCCCCGGCAGCGAGGACAAGGTGGGGCCGGTGTTCGCCTACTACGACCGGACGACCCGGCCGCAGGACCTCGGCGTCGTCGGGCGGATCCTGCTCTCGTACGAGGGCCTGTACCTGCACGTCATCGAGCGCAAGGAGGACCCGGAGGTCTCCGGCCAGCGCCGCGGTCTGCCGGCGTTCCAGCAGATCGCCGAGGTCATCGCGCCCTACGTGACGCCCTACCCCAGCTACTGGCAGAACCCGTCGCACTCGGTGGCCAAGCACTTCTACACCTGGCTGCCCGAGGGCGAGGTCTCCCCCGACCGGGAGATGACCGTGATCGTCCAGCGGATGCGGCCGGGCACCGAGGAGGACATCGCCCGCGTGTTCGCCGCGTCCGACGCGGGTGGGCTGCCGACGGAGACCGGCGTCACCGGTCGCTGGCTCTACTCGATGGAGGACGTCTTCGTGCACCTCCTGGAGCAGGACCGGGTCAAGGCCGCGGCCGTGCGGGAGAACCACGAGTCGATGCGGCCCGCCTTCGCCAAGGTCATGCAGGACCTCGCCCCCTACGTCAGCCCGTACCGCCCGGAGACGTGGCAGAGCCCGCGCGACTCGGTGGCCCGGGTGTTCCACCGCTGGACGGCACCGGACTGGGCGCCCGGGGACCCGGTGCCCACGCCGCGGGAGGGGACGGCGTGAGCCTGCGCGGGATCGCCACGCTCACCTACTGGGCCGAGGACGTGGCCGCGGCCGTCGCCTGGTACACGGAGCTGCTGGGCTCGGGGCCCCGCTTCACCCGGCCCGGCCCCAGCGGGCGGCCCAGCTACGCGACGTTCACCGTCGACGGGGGGACGTCGCTGGCGATCGCCGACCTCGCCTTCGCGCCGCCGGGCATGACGCCGGGCACCGGCGGCGCGGTCGGGTACTGGCGGGTCGACGACCTCGAGGCCGTCCTCGACCGGCTCACCGCGATGGGCGCCAAGGAGTACATCCCGCTCACGCCGC
This sequence comes from Geodermatophilus sp. SYSU D00663, assembly GCF_054050655.1. Classification (NCBI taxonomy): domain Bacteria; kingdom Bacillati; phylum Actinomycetota; class Actinomycetes; order Geodermatophilales; family Geodermatophilaceae; genus Geodermatophilus; species Geodermatophilus sp. SYSU D00663. The sequence continues at coordinate 45,539 of NZ_JBJGZT010000006.1, forward strand.
ACGGACCGATCGTCAGCGTGGCCGTCGTCGACCCGTTCGGCAACGTGCTCGGCATCAGCTCCGACCGGCACCCCGCCGCCGACTTCCCGTCCGGGGGTGCGCGGCGGCCCGGCTGACACCCGGCGCGAGCAGCACGGTCCGGGACCCCGGGTCCCCTCCCAGGAGCGGAGGGGGACCCGGGGTCCCGGTCCGTGCGGCGTCTCAGCCGGCGCGCAGCGCCGGGTAGTCGGTGTAGCCCTCGGCGCCGGACGCGTAGAACAGGTGCGGCCGGATCTCGTTCTCCGGGTGCTCGCCGGCCCAGCGCTCGACCAGGTCGGGGTTGGCGATGACCGCCCGGCCCACGGCGACGACGTCGGCGTGGGCGGCCTCGATGAGCGCGAGCGCCTCCTCGCGGGTGGTGACCGAACCGAAGCCGCTGTTGGCCATCAGGTGCCCGCCGAACCGGCTGCGCAGCTGCTGGACCAGGTCGCCGGCCGGCTCGCGGTGCAGCACGGAGAGGTAGGCCAGGCCCAGCGGGCGCAGCTGGTCGACCAGCGTGCCGTAGGTCGCGCGCACGTCCTCGCGGTCGGTCTCGAGGGCGTCCTGGATGTCGTGCTCCGGCGAGATGCGCAGCCCCACGCGGCCCGCGCCGATCGCCTCGGACACCGCGGTGACGACCTCCACCACCAGGCGGGCGCGGTTCTCGGGGGAGCCGCCGTACTCGTCGTCGCGGACGTTGGACGCCGGGGACAGGAACTCGTGCAGCAGGTAGCCGTTGGCGCCGTGGATCTCGACGCCGTCGAGGCCGGCCTCGACGGCGCGCTCGGCGGCGCGGACGAAGTCGCGGACGACCTGGCGCACCTCGTCGGTGGTCAGCGCGTGCGGCACCGGGTAGGGCTGCTTGCCCTTCTCGGTGTGCCCCTCGCCCTGGATGGCGATGGCGCTGGGGGCGACGACGCGGCGGCCGCCGTTGACGTCGGGGTGGGTCACGCGGCCGCCGTGCATCACCTGCACGACGATCCGGCCGCCGCGGGCGTGCACGGCGTCGGCGACGCGGCGCCAGCCGGCCACCTGCTCGTCGGTGACGATGCCGGGCTGGCCGACGAACGCCTGGCCCTCGTGGGTCGGGTAGGTGCCCTCGGTGACGATGAGGCCGATCGAGGCGCGCTGCGCGTAGTGCTCGACGACGAGGTCGCCGGGGACACCCTCCTTGCCGGAGCGCATGCGGGTCAGCGGCGCCATGGCCACGCGGTTGGCGAGCTCGAGGTCGCCGAGCTTCACGGGAGAGAACAGGTCCACGGGTGTTCCGACACCCCGCGGGACCGGGCCATTCCGGGATGCGGGCGGCGTCACAGGCGGCGCTGTGCCCTCGGCCGGTGACCCGGCACGATGACGCCGTGTCCCTCCTGTCCGACGCCGTCGCGGGCTGGTCCCCGGGCCCGCTGACCGACGCCGCGCCGGTCCTGCCCGGACCCGCGGCCGCGTTCGCCGCCGTCCTCGACCGGGCCGCGCCGCCCCTCGCCGACGGCGACCCGCTGCCGCCGGGCTGGCACTGGTTCACCTTCCTCGACCGGCCGGCCACCGCCGACCTCGGCGACGACGGCCACCCCCGCGACGGGCACTTCCTCCCGCCGCTGCCGCAGCGGCGCCGGATGATCGCCGGCGGGCGGATGGAGGTCGCCGCGCCGCTGCGGGTGGGCGCCGTCGTCGAGCGGACGTCGTCCCTGGCCCGGTGCGAGGTCAAGGCCGGCCGGAGCGGGGAGGTGCTGCTGGTCACCGTGCGCAGCGAGTACCGGGCGGACGGCGCGTTGCTGGTCACCGAGGAGCAGGACGTCGTCTACCGCTCCCAGGAGGCCGGCGCGTCCCCCGCCCCGGCGGGCGCCGGGTCGCCCGCCGTCGACGGCGACCACGTGGTCGAGGTGCTGCCCGACCCGCCGCTGCTGTTCCGGTTCAGCGCGCTGACCTACAACGCGCACCGCATCCACTACGACCAGCCCTACGCCACCGGCGTCGAGGGCCACCCCGGCCTCGTGGTGCACGGGCCGCTGCTCGCCCTGCTGCTGCTCGAGGTGCCGCGCCGGCACACCCCGGACCGGTCCGTCACGTCGTTCGGCCACCGGCTCACCCGGCCGGCGTACGCGGGCACGCCGGTGCGGGCGACCGGCCGGCTCGACGGCGACCGGTTCGCGCTCACCGCGGCGGCGGTGGGGCAGCCGGCGTCGGTCACCGGGACCGCGGTGCTCGCGGAGGCCCGCCGGTGACCGCGCTGAGCCCGGAGGAGCGGGACGTCGTCGCCACCGTGCGCGCCTTCGTCGACCGCGAGGTCCGGCCGGTGGCGCGCGAGCTGGAGCACGCGGACGAGTACCCGGAGGCCCTGATCGGGCGGATGAAGGAGCTCGGCGTCTTCGGCCTGGCGATCCCGGAGCCGTGGGGCGGGGCGCCGGTGTCGATGCCCTGCTACGCGCTGGTCACCGCGGAGCTCGCGCGCGGGTGGATGTCGCTGGCCGGGGCGATGGGCGGGCACACCGTCGTCGCCGGGCTGCTGCGGGCGTTCGGGACGCGGGAGCAGCAGGACCGCTGGCTGCCGCGGATGGCCACCGGCGAGGTGCGCGCGACGATGGCGCTCACCGAGCCCGGCGGCGGGTCGGACCTGCAGGCGATGCGCACCGTCGCGCGGCGGGACGGCGAGGGCTGGGTCGTCGACGGCGCGAAGACGTGGATCACCAACGCGCGCCGGTCGCAGCTGGTGGCGCTGCTGTGCAAGACCGACCCGCAGGCGCAGCCGCGGCACCGCGGGGTGTCGGTGCTGCTGGTCGAGCACGGGCCCGGCCTGACCGTGTCGCGGGACCTGCCCAAGCTCGGCTACAAGGGCGTGGAGAGCTGCGAGCTCGTCTTCGACGGGTACCGGGCACCGGCCGACGCCGTCCTCGGCGGGGTGGAGGGCCGCGGGTTCGCGCAGATGATGACCGGGCTGGAGACCGGCCGGATCCAGGTGGCGGCGCGGGCGCTCGGCGTCGGGCAGGCGGCCTTCGACGACGCGCTGCGCTACGCCCAGGAGCGGGAGAGCTTCGGGCGCCCGATCTGGCGGCACCAGGCGGTGGGCAACCTGCTCGCCGACATGGCCACCTCGCTCACCGCCGCCCGCCAGCTGGTCCTGTACGCGGCCGAGCGCCACGAGTCGGGGCAGCGGTCGGACATGGAGGCCGGCATGGCCAAGCTGTTCGCGTCCGAGACGGCGATGAAGGTGGCGCTGGACGCCATCCGGGTGCACGGCGGGCACGGCTACTCCACCGAGTTCGACGTCGAGCGCTACTTCCGCGACGCCCCGCTCATGATCGTCGGCGAGGGCACCAACGAGATCCAGCGCGACGTCATCGCCCGCCAGCTCGTGGCCCGCGGCGGCCTGGACTGACGGCGCTCCCGCGGGACGCGAGCCGCGCCCGCTCAGCGCGCGAGCAGGCGGCGGGTCTGGCGGGCCCGGGCGACCAGGGAGCCGTCGACGGCGCGCAGCTCGGCGTCGTCGACCGCGACGTCGGCGTCGGCCCAGGTGGTGACCTGGTCGATCCGCACCCACGCGCCGGTCCCCGGCGGCGGGCCGGCCAGGTGCGCGGTGAGCTCGACGGTCGGCATCACCGCCGGCGTGGTGCGGACGGCGAACAGCGACGGCGGCAGCGCGTCGAGCAGCACGCCGAGCTGGACCAGCGGCTCGAGGTCGCCGTCGATGCGCACCCACGCGGACAGCCGCGGCTCGGGCCCGCCGGCCAGCGGTCGGGAGGTGCCGAGCGCGCGGATCTCGGTGTGGTCGGCGATCGGCACGAACTCCCGCGGCAGCCGGAACGGGACGCCCTCGCGCACGGTCGGCCCGGGCGCCGGCGGGGCGCTCTCGGAGACCGGGGAGGCCGGGCGGGCCAGCGTGAGCACCTGGGCGACGGCGAGCACCCGGCCCCGCTGGCTCATCGTGGCCCGCACGCTGCCGGTGGTGCCGGTGCGGTCGGGGACGGCGTCGACCGCCGTCTCCACCCCCGGCTCCACCCCGGCGAGCAGGTGGGCGGTGACCGCCCGCGGCGCGGCGCCGGTGCGGTCCGCGGCGGCGGCCATCAGGTGCCCGGCCACCAGGCCGCCCTGCACGTGGGTGAACGACCGCCAGGACGGGTCGAAGACGAGCGGCGCCTCGAGAGCGACGACGGTCACGGGTCCCTCCTCCCGTCCCGGTTGGACTGTCCAACCGAGACGGGAGAACCGTACACCTGTGAGTACGGATGTCAAACCGTGGTGTCCGCGTCCTCCAGCGCGAAGGAGCCGGTGGCCACCTCGCCGGTGCACCGGTGGGCGGTCATCACCGCGCCGGTCGAGGTGGTCGTCGAGGAGACCAGCTCCCAGGTGCGCGGCGCGGCGCCGCCCTCGAACAGCCGCTTGCCCGTGCCGAGGACCACCGGGAAGACGATGGTGCGCAGCTCGTCGACCAGGTCCTCCGCCAGCAGCGTCTGCACGAGCCCGATCGAGCCGTGCACCTGGAGCTCACCGCCGTCGGCGGCCTTGAGCTCCCGGACGGCGGCCGGCACGTCGGTGCCGAGCAGCCGGGCGGTGGACCACTCCAGCGAGGTCAGCGTCCGGGACGCGACGTGCTTGGTCTTCGTCTGCAGCGCCTGGGCCACCGGGTCACCGGTCGCGTCCACGTGCGGCCAGTGCGCGGCGAAGATCTCGTACGTCGTCCGGCCCAGGAGGAAGTCCTCGGCCGGACGGAACCAGGCGTCCATCTGCTCCCCCATCGCCTCGTCGGCGAAGGGCACCAGCCAGCCGCCGTAGGGGAAGCCGCCGGACGGGTCCTCCTGCGGCCCGCCGGGGGCCTGGGCGACGCCGTCGAGGGTCAGGAACGTGGTGACGGTGAGCGGGCGCATCGGTCTCTCCTCCGGGGTGGTGCGGTCGGAGGTGCAGACGGCGGGCGGCGCCGGGACTCATCGGTCCGGGTGAGTCCCGTCGGGCCCGCTCCAGTTGTGCACGACCGGCGCCGATGGGAGGTCGTCACCCCCACCGGACGAGGAGCACCCGATGACCCGTCAGCGCACCGACGCCGAGCAGCAGATCGCCGACCTGCTGCGGACGGCTCGCACGTCGCTGCACATGAGCGTGGCGTTCCTCAGCCGCCTGGACGGCACCACCCAGCACCTGGAGGTGGTCGACACCCGGGTGCCGGTGCTCGTGCGGGAGAAGGCGCAGATCGCCCAGGACACCTCGTTCTGCCAGGCGATCCTCGACGGGGAGCTGCCCGCCGTCATCGACGACGTGACGCGCTACCCGCTGGCGATGTCGCTGCCCGCGGCGCGCATCCCCCGCATCCGCAGTTACGTCTCGACGCCGGTCACGCTCTCCGACGGCAGCCTCTACGGCACCTTCTGCGCCTTCGGCTTCACCTCGGACAAGGAGCTCACCCGCCGCGACGAGGCGCTGATGCAGGTGCTCGCGTCGGCGGCGTCGGTGATCATCGAGCCCGAGGTCCGCGAGCGGCAGCGCCGCGACGACATCGACGGCCGGCTCGACCCGCTGGTCGCCGCGGGCGGCCCGGACGTCGTCCTGCAGCCGATCGTCGACCTGGTCACCGGCGCCCGCGTCGGCGCCGAGGCGCTCAGCCGCTTCCCCCGCGAGTGGGGCAAGGGGCCCGACGTCGTCTTCGAGGAGGCCCACAGCGTCGGCCGCGGCTCCGAGGTGGAGCTGCTCGCCCTCCGCGGCGCGGCCGCCCACCTGGACCGGGTCGGCGGCTACGTGGCGATGAACGTGTCCCCGCAGACCCTGCTCACCCCGGGGTTCGCCACGCTGCTCGGCGACCTGCCCCACGACCGCGTCCTGCTCGAGCTCTCCGAGCACGACCCGGTCGAGGACTACGACGCGCTCACCACCGCGCTGGTGCCCTTCCGCGCGGCCGGCATGCGGCTGGCCATCGACGACGTCGGCGCCGGCTTCTCCTCGCTCCGGCACATCGTGGTGACCGACCCCGACGTCATCAAGATGGACCGCAGCATCGTCAGCGGCCTGGACACCGACCCGGTGCTGTCCAAGCTGGTCGAGTCGCTGGTGACCTTCGGGCACGGCTGCGGCGTGACGGTGGTCGCCGAGGGCATCGAGACGGCGGAGGAGGCCGTCCGGCTGCGCGACCTGGGCGTCGACCTCGGCCAGGGCTGGTACTACGGCCGCCCCGGCCCGCCGGAGGCGCTGTCCCCGGTGGGCCCCGCCGTCCCCGCGCCCCGGGCCGCGGAGCACCAGCCCGCCTGACCCTCAGGCGCCGGGCGGCCGGCGCAGCGGGTGCGGCCGTCGAGCACGCCACCACCAAGGGCGCGGGCACCCCCGACGGGGGATGCGCGCGCGAGCAACCGGTCCCCCGAGCCGATGAAGAGGGGACAGAACCCTCCCGAGGAGATCGACCGTGCACGCATCCCGACAGCCGTCCCCGTCCGGCGGCACCCCGCGGACGGCGACGGTCTCCGTCACCCCCACCGCCCTCGACGGCCTGGCCCGCGCGGCCGTGCAGGCGACGGCGGCCCTCGTGCTCGTCTGCGACGGCGACGGGCGGGTCCTGCTGGCCAACCCCGCCTTCGAGCGCTTCACCGGCCGCAGCGCCGCCGAGCTGGTCGGCGTCCCGTTCTGGGAGGTGGTGACCCTCCCGGAGGAGGTCGAGCTGGCCCGCGCCGCGGTGGCGATGGTCCTGTCCGGCCGGCCGGCGATCCCCGGCGAGGTCGACTGGCGCACCGGCGACGGCCGGCAGCGCCGCGTCGAGCTGCAGACCAGCGTGCTGACCCGCGCCGACGGCACCCCCTACGCCGTCGCCTTCATCGGCATCGACGTCACCGCGCACCGCGAGCGGGAGGCGCAGGTGCGGCAGCAGGCGGTCACCGACCCGCTGACCGGCCTGGCCAACCGCAGCGCGCTGTTCGCCGTCCTCGCCGCCCGCCTGCACGTCGAGACCGGCGACGGGTGCAGCCTGGTCTTCTGCGACCTCGACGGCTTCAAGGCGGTCAACGACCGCTTCGGGCACGCGGCCGGTGACCGGCTGCTGGTCGCCGTCGCCGGGCGGCTGCGCGCGCTCGCCGGCCCGGACGACGTCGTCGCGCGCCTCGGCGGCGACGAGTTCGTCGTCGTCTCCCGGGGCATCGACCCCGGCGCGGCCGCCGCCCGGGCCCACCGGATCGAGGCGGCGGTGCGGGAGCCGTTCGACGTCGCCGACGGCGAGGTCCGGGTGGGCGTGAGCACCGGGACGGCGACCGGCGGCCCCGGCGACGACCCCGACACCGTCATGAACCGCGCCGACATGGCCATGTACGGCGTGAAGAGCGTCCGCCGCGGCCGGCGCTGACCTCCCGGCCGGGAACACCCCGTCCCGCGGCGGCGCTGTCGCCGGCATGCCCAGGACCTGGTTCATCACCGGCGCGTCCCGCGGCTTCGGCCGCGAGTGGGCGATCGCCGCCCTCGAGCGCGGCGACTCCGTCGCGGCCACCGCGCGGGACACCGCCGCCCTCGACGACCTCGTCGAGCGCTTCGGCGACGCCGTCCTGCCGCTGCGGCTCGACGTCACCGACCGCGAGGCCGGCGTCGCCGCCGTCCGGCAGGCCGCCGAGCGGTTCGGCCGCCTCGACGTCGTCGTGAACAACGCCGGCTACGGCCAGTTCGGGATGATCGAGGAGGTCTCCGAGGCCGAGGCCCGCGCCCAGTTCGAGACCAACCTGTTCGGCGCGCTGTGGATCACCCAGGCCGCGCTGCCGGTCATGCGGGCACAGGGCTCCGGGCACGTCCTGCAGGTCTCCTCGATCGGCGGCATCAGCGCCTTCCCGAACATCGGCGTCTACAACGCCTCCAAGTGGGCGCTCGAGGCGTTCAGCCAGTCGCTGGCCGCCGAGGTCGCCGACTTCGGGATCAGGGTGACGATCATCGAGCCGGGCGCCTACGGCACCGACTGGGGCGGCTCGTCGGCGAGGCACGCCGAGCCCCTCCCCGCCTACGACGCCTTCCGCGAGAAGGCCGCCGAGCAGCGGAGGGCCCGCGCCGGGAACCCGGGTGACCCCGTCGCCACCCGCGACGCCGTCCTGCAGCTCGTCGACGCCGACGAGCCGCCGCTGCGGGTGTTCCTCGGCGACGGCCCGCTCGCCATCGCCACCCGCGACTACGAGTCCCGGCTCGCCGAGTGGCGGCGCTGGGAGCCGCTGTCGGTCGCCGCGCACGGCCGGCGCGACTGACCTCCCCGGCCGGGGACGGACCGTCCGTCCCCGGCCGGCCCTAGGGTCCGCGGCGTGCCGACCGCGACCGCCGACGACGTCCTCGCGTACCGCGTCACCACCCAGCAGCTCGACCGCGACGCCGGGACGGCCGCCGACACCGCCGTCCTCGACCTCGGCGTCCAGGACACCGGGCCCGACGGCGGCCTGTGGGCGCTGGCGATCCGCGGCGTCGTGCCGGACGACGCGGAGCTGGCCACCGCGTGGACGCTGCGCGGCGCCCCGCACCTGTACCGCCGCGCCGACCTGCCCGCCGTCGCCGCGGCCACCGCGCCGTTCTCCGAGGCCGACGCCGCCAAGCGCGTCCACGACGCCGCGAGGCCGCTCAAGGCGGCCGGCATCCCCGTGCTCACCGCCCTGGACACCATCGCCGGGCGGATGCGCGAGATCGTGACCGCGCCGACGGTCAAGGGCGAGGTGTCGCGGGCGGTGTCCGACGCCCTGGCCCGCGACGGCGACCCCGGCCCCTACAACCGGTACTGCCGCCCCTGCGACGCGGTACACCTCTACGAGCAGCCGTTCCGCCTGGCCGCGCTGCGGGCCGGCCTGGAGCTGCAGCCGGGCACCTCCCCGCCGGTGCTGCAGCCGGTGCCCGGCCTCGCGCCGCAGGACACCGTCCCCGACCGGCTCGACGTCGTCCGCGCGTACCTGCACCTGCTCGGGCCGGCGACGCCACAGCACGTGGCCGGCTACCTCGACGCGCCGGTCGAGGACGTGAAGGCGCACTGGCCGGACGACGTCGTCGAGGTGGAGGTGGACGGGCAGCGCCGCTGGCTGCCGGCCGACGACGCCGGCCGGCTGGGTGCGCCGGCGCCCCGGGGCGTGCGCCTGCTCGGCCCCTTCGACCTGTTCCTGCAGGCCCGCGACCGCGGGACGCTGGTCCCCGACGCCGGCCACCGGAAGGCGATGTGGCCGGTGCTCGGCCGGCCCGGCGCGGTGCTCGCGGACGGCGGGATCGCCGGCGTCTGGCGGCCACGGACGGCCGGGAGGACGCTGACCGTCGCCGTCGAGCCGTGGACCCGCCTCTCCCCCGCCGCCCGGGCCGGGATCGAGGAGCAGGCGGAGCGGCTGGCCGCCTTCCGCGGCGTCCCGCTGAAGGCGGTGGAGACCGCCTGAGTCAGGCGGCGAGCAGGTCGTCGGCGGCGTCGCCGGCGGCGACCAGCCCCGCGTAGCGGCCACCGCGGGCCACGAGCTCCGCGTGCGTGCCGGACTCCACCACCCGGCCGGCCTCGAGGACGACGATCCGGTCGGCGCGCCGCACCGTGGACAGCCGGTGCGCGATCGTGATCGTCGTCCGGCCACGGCGCGCCTCGTCCAGCGCCGCCTGCACCGCCCGCTCGGTGGCGGTGTCCAGGGCGCTGGTGGCCTCGTCGAGCACCAGGACCCGCGGGTCGCGCAGCAGCGTGCGGGCGATGGCCAGCCGCTGCTTCTCCCCGCCGGAGAACCGGTGCCCGCGGGCGCCGACGACGGTGTCGTAGCCGTCGGGCAGCGCGGCGATCACGTCGTGCACCTGGGCGCGGCGGGCGGCGGCCTTGATCTCGGCGTCGGTCGCGGTGGGCCGGGCGTGCCGCAGGTTCTCCCGCACCGTGGCGTGCAGCAGGTACGTCTCCTGCGAGACGACGCCGACCACCTGCGCGAGCGTGGCCAGCCGCAGGTCGCGCAGGTCGACGCCGTCGATCGTCACGCGGCCGGCGGTCGGGTCGGCCAGCCGGGCGACCAGCGAGGCCATCGTCGACTTCCCCGAGCCGGTCTCGCCCACCAGCGCCAGCGTCGTGCCCGCGGGGACGGCGACGTCGACGCCGGCCAGCGCCGGGCGGGCGCCGTCGGGGTAGGTGAAGTCCACGCCCTCCCAGCGGACCTCGCCGCGCACCGCCGCCGGGTCCAGCTCGACCGGGGACGCCGGGTCGTCGATCTCCACCGGCAGGTCCAGGTACTCGAACACCCGGCTGAACAGCGCCATCGAGCTGGTGACCGAGACGCCGACGTCGAGCAGGCCCATGAGCGGGCGGAACAGCGTCCCCTGCAGCGCGGTGAAGGCGACCAGCGTGCCGATGGTCATGCCGCCCGAGGTCGCCGGCAGCCCGGCGAACAGGTAGACCAGCGCGGGGATCCCGGCGAACACGACGCTCATCGAGGCCATCCGCCAGCGGCCGGCCAGCTGCGAGCGCACCTCGAGGCCGACCAGGTCCGCCGACGTCGCGGCGAACCGGCGCGAGGCGGCGGGGCCGGCGCCGAGGGTCTTGCCCAGCAGCACGCCGCTCACGGACAGCCCCTCCTCGACCTGGCCGTGGAGGTCGGCGAGGTGCCGCTGCCGCTGGGCGGTGACCGCGCGGCGCATCCGCGCCACCTTGCGGGTCAGCGCGATCGCCGGCGGCAGCACGACCAGGGAGAGCAGGGACAGCCGCCAGGACAGCGCCACCATGGCGGCCACCGTGCCGACGACGGTGGTGGCGTTGGCCGCCAGCGACGTCGCCGTCGAGGTGACCACCGACTGCATGCCGCCGATGTCGTTCGTCAGCCGCGACTGCACCTCTCCCCCGCGGGTGCGGGTGAAGAAGCCCAGCGACTGGCGCTGCAGGTGGCTGAAGACGGCGGTGCGCAGGCCGTGCATGACCCGCTGCCCGACGGTCGTGGACAGCCACGTCTGCACGACGCCGAGGACGGCGGTCACCCCGGTGACGGCCACCATGCCGGCGACCGCCCGGACCAGCAGCCGCACGTCCTGCCGGGGCAGGGCCTCGTCGATGACCAGCCGGACGAGGAACGGCGTCGCCAGCGCGACGACCGAGGAGGCGACGATGAGCGCCACCACGGTCCCGACCTGCCAGCGGTACGGGCGGAACAGCGCCGCGACCCGGCGCAGCGAGACCGGCGCGCGCTCCAGCTGCGCCCGGTCCGCGGGATCGACGGTCCGCCCGGACCCGCCCCTCCCGCGTCCACTCCCCGTCTCCTCGATGGTGACCACCTCCGTGGTTGCTGAGGCTACCTCACGTTCCGGTAACCATACTGTCATCGGTAGCATTCCCCCGTGGACGACGAGGGCGCCGAGCTCGGCGAGCTGGTGATGCGCGCCGCCCGCACCCAGCGCCGGCGCTGGCGGGACGTCCTGGCCCCGTGGGCGCTGTCCCCTCACCAGGCGCGGGCCCTGCGCGTGGTGGTCCTCCAGGAGGGCGTGCGGCTGTCCGACCTGGCCGAGGCGCTGCACATCGCGCCCCGCTCGGCGACCGAGGTGGCCGACGCCCTGCAGGAGCGGGGCCTGGTGGAGCGCACGCCGGACCCGACCGACCGCCGCGCCGTGCTGCTGCGGGCGACCGCCGGCGGGCGCCGGGTGCAGGGCGAGGTGGACGCCGCCCGCCGCGCGGACACCCGTGAGCTGTTCGCCCGGCTGTCCGCCGCCGAGCGCGCGGAGCTGGCCCGCCTGCTGCGCGCCGTCGCGGAGTGAACCGTCCACCGCTCGACGGACCCCGCGGGGCGTCCGGCGGTGCCACGATCGGGCGCATGGGCGAGCCGGTGCGGGCCGAGGAACTGCGGGTCTCCGACGTCGAGCGGAGGGCGGTGCAGGACCGGCTGCACCGGGCGGTCGGCGCCGGCCAGCTCGACCTGCACGAGTTCGACGAGCGGGTGGCGGCGGTCTGGGCCGCCCGCACCCGCGGCGAGCTGGAGCGGACCACCCGCGACCTGCCCGAGCCGCCGCCCCCGCCGCCCCCGGCGCCGCGGCACCGGGTGTTCTCCGACACCGGCGGAGGGACGGCGATGCGGGTGCTCACCACCGTGTGGGCCGCCGCCGTGGCGGTGAACGTCGTCGTCTGGCTGCTGGTCTCCCTCGGCAACGGCGACCCCGCCTACCCCTGGTTCATCTGGTTCGCCCCGTCCGGCGCGGTCCTCGCCGTCCTCTACGCCACCGGGATCGGCCGGCCCAGGGGATAGGGCTCGTCCGGCCCCGCCCGGAGGCTCGCCGCGGGCCTGCGAGTGGCGGGAGGGACGGTGTCCCTCACCGCTCCGAGCGGCGGCGCTGGCGGGTCTTGGCGCCGTACATCGCGCGGTCGGCCCGGGCGATGACCTCGTCCGGCGCGGCGCCGGGCCGGCCCAGCGCCCCGCCGACGCTGACGCCGACCACCACCGGGCCGGCCGCGGTGGGCACCGGCGCGCCGACCCGCTCGCGCACCGCGGCGGCGAGGTCGTCGAGCGCGGTCTCGTCGCAGCCGGGGCGCAGGACCACGAACTCGTCCCCGCCGAACCGGGCGACGACCCCGTCGGGTCCGGCCTCCGCACACAGCCGGGCGGCGACCTCGACCAGCACCGCGTCGCCCACGGCGTGCCCGTGCACGTCGTTGACCACCTTGAACCCGTCGAGGTCGCAGAACAGGACCCCGCAGTCGCGGTCGGCCGCCGGCTCCAGGCGGGCGGTCAGCTCCTCGAAGAACGCGCCCCGGTTGAGGATCCCGGTGAGCCGGTCGGTGCGTGCCCGCTCCGACAGCACCGCCTCCCGCCGCCGCTGGTCGGTCACGTCGATGCCGACGCACGCGACCGCGTAGGGGCGGCCGTCGGCGCCGGTGAGCACGTTGTTCTGCATCGAGATCAGGCGGCGGGTGCCGTCCGCGGTCAGCCAGTCGCCCTCCTGCGGGAACGCCCGGCCGGTGGCGACGGCCCGCCCGACGGCGTCCACGGCCAGGGCGCGGTGCTCCGGCACCACCCACACGTCGGCGAACGAGCGTCCCACCAGCTCGTCGAGGGTCCGCCCGGTGAACCGCTGCAGCGCCGGGTTGGCGAGCAGGATGCGGCCCTCCCCGTCCACGACGCAGACGAGGGCGTCGGTGCCCTCCACGAACTCGTGCGCCAGCCGGGCGTCCACCCGGTCGCTACCGGACCCCGGAGGAGCCGTCCCCGCAGCCGCCGTGCACCCCGGGCCCCTCCCTCCCCGCGCCGGCGGGACCGGGCGCCCCGCACAGGCGATCACAGCACGACCTGCCGACAACCGTCGATCGGTACGGTCCCGGACCGTCCGGTTCCGTGACCGCCCCGGATCGCTCACCGTCCCCCGACACGGTCTCCCGACCCGCCGCGCGTCCCTTCCCGCCGAGATCCCTCAGCGCTAAGGTATCGACCCATGGCAGCGGCGCGCCGGGTGCGGATCGGGATCGACACCGGGGGCACGTTCACCGACGTCGTCGCCGTCGACGAGGAGACCGGCCGGACGACGACCACCAAGACGCCGTCCACCCCGGCCGACCCCGCCGAGGGCTTCCTGGCCGGCGTCCGCAAGGTGCTCGGCCTCATGGGCCTGGACGGCTCCGCGGTGACGGCGGTCAGCCACGGGACGACGGTCGCCACCAACCAGCTGCTCGAGGGCCGGCTCGACCGGATCGGGTTCGTCACCACCGAGGGCTACGAGTCGGTGCTCGAGATCGCCCGCCAGTCGGTGCCCGACGGCTACGGCAACAGCTACTTCTGGGTCAAGCCGCCGCGGATCGTCCCGGCCGACCTGGTGCGCACCGTGCGCGGGCGGCTGGACCACACCGGCGCCGAGGTCCGGCCGTTCGACGAGGACGACGCCCGCGCCGCCGCCCGCTTCTTCCGCGACGCCGGCATCACCACCATCGGCGTCTGCTTCCTGCACGCCTACGCGGACGACGCCCACGAGCGCCGCATGCTCGACGTGATCCGCGAGGAGCACCCGGACGCCGTCGTCAGCATCAGCTCGCAGGTGCTGCGCGAGTACCGCGAGTACGAGCGCTCGGTGACCACGCTCGTCGACGCCGCCGTGAAGCCGAGGGTCGGCGCCTACGTCACCAACATCCGCACCCGGCTCGACGAGATCGCGCCGGGCGTGCCCTTCTACGTCATGAAGAGCAACGGCGGCGTGCTGTCGGCCGGCGAGGTCGTGCACCAGCCGATCACCACGATGCTGTCCGGCCCCGCGGCCGGCGCCCTGGGTGCCGCGCTCATCGCCGGGACGGCGGGCTTCGACCGGGTGCTCACCTGCGACGGCGGCGGCACCTCCACCGACGTCACGGTGGTCGTCGACGGCGAGCCGGCGCTGACCACCGAGGGCTCGGTCGGCGACTACCCGAGCAAGATCCCGATGATCGACGTCGTCACCGTCGGCGCGGGCGGCGGCTCGATCGCCTGGCTGTCGCCCGAGGGCACGCTCAAGGTCGGGCCGAGGTCGGCCGGCGCCGACCCCGGCCCGATGTGCTACCCCGGTGGCGGTGACCAGCCGACGGTGACCGACGCCCACGTCGTCCTCGGCCGGATCCCCCCACACCTGCTCGGCGGCGAGATCCCGTTGTCGGTCGAGGCCGCGCGCGAGGGCCTCCAGCGGCTCGGCGGGAAGCTCGACATGGACCTCGAGCGCACCGCGACCGGGATCCTGGAGATCTCCGCCTGGAACCAGGCCAACGCGCTGCGCCAGGTGACCGTCGCCAGGGGCCTCGACGTCCGCGACTTCACGCTCACCACGTTCGGCGGCTCGGGCTCGCTGCTGGCCTGCCGGCTCATGGACGTCCTCAACCTGCCCCGCACGCTGGTGCCGCCGAACCCGGGCAACGTCAGCGCGTTCGGCCTGCTCACCGTCGACGTCCGCAACGACTACGTGCAGACCGTCGTCTCCAAGCACCTCGACCTGGACCTGGCGCGCGTGCTGGCGGTCTTCGGCGACCTCGAGGCGCAGGCGCGGACCGCCCTGGACGGTGAGGGCTTCGGGCGCGACCAGCAGCGGATGCAGCGGACCGCCGACCTGCGCTACGTGGGCCAGGCGTTCGAGGTCCGCGTCCCGGTGGCCGACGGCGAGCTCGACCGCGCCGCCGCGGAGGACGTCGCGCAGGCCTTCCACGCCGCGCACCGCCGGCTCTACGGCTACGACTTCGCCGACGACCCGCGCCAGGCCGTCGAGTGGGTCAACCTGCGCGTCAGCGGCATCGGGCCGATCCGCCGCCCGGACATCGTCCGGCTGCCCGAGCGGGAGGGCGGGACGGACCGGGCCGTCACGGGGTCGCGCCGCGTGTTCTTCGACGCCTGGGTGGACACCCCGACCTACGACCGCACCCGGCTGGGCGCCGGCGACGTGGTCAGCGGCCCGGCGATCGTCGAGGAGTTCGGCTCCACCGTCCCGGTCCACCCCGGCTTCGCCGCCACCGTCGACGCCTACGGCAACCTGCTGCTCACCAAGGAGTCGGACCGATGAGCCTCCAGAACGGCACGGTCGAGGCCGACCCGGTCCTCGTCGAGATCGTCGCCGGCACGCTGGCCGCGATCGAGAAGGAGGTCGAGACCTCCATCGGGCGCACGTCGCGCTCGCCGATGATCCGCGACGCCCACGACTTCCGCGCCGGCATCCACGACCGGCAGCTGCGCAAGCTCACCGGCCGCTCGTACTCGGCGCTCGTGCACCCGGTGGTGCGCGACTACCCGATCGAGACCATGAACGTCGGCGACGTCTTCTTCCACAACGACGTCTACCTGTCCGAGGGCGGGATCGGCCACCTGCCCGACCTGTGCGTGACCGTCCCGGTGTTCGCGGCCTCCCCGGAGACCGGCGAGCCCCGGGTGGTCGCCTTCATCCAGGCGTTCGGCCACCACGACGACATCGGCGGCGCGGTGCCCGGCTCCATGCCGAGCGCGGCCACCAGCGTGTACGAGGAGGGCCTGATGGTCCCCCCGATCAAGCTGTGGGACCGCGGCGTGCCGAACGAGTCGGCCCTGAAGATCATGACCCGCAACTCGCGGATGCCCGACTCGCTGGCCGCCGACCTCGACGCCGAGTGCTCCGCGTGCCTGGCCGGCGCCCGGCGCCTGGGCGAGCTGTTCGACCGGTACGGCGTGGCCGCCGTCGAGGCCTGCTTCGACGCGATCCTGGCCAACTCCACCGAGGTCTACCGGCGGGAGATCCTCTCGCAGATCCCCGACGGCACCTACGTCTGGGAGGACTACGCCGAGCACGACGGCGTCGAGGAGCCCAAGCTCCACCGCCAGCGGATCACGCTGACCATGGACTCCACGCGGGAGACCCCGCTGGTCATCGACTTCACCGGCACCGGCCCGCAGGCCAAGGGCCCGATCAACCACTGCGGCGACTACGCCGACGGCAACTTCCTCAAGAAGTGGCTGGCGCCGATCCTGCGCAACCTCGCCGAGACGCCCGAGCGGATGGCCGAGCTCGACGTCAACGAGGGCGTCGTCCCGCTGATCGAGATGCGCTTCCCCGAGAAGGGCACGCTGCTCACGCCGGTCTTCCCGGCGCCCACCAACGCGCGGACGTTCGTCATCCTGCGGCTGCTCGGCGTGCTGGCCGGCGTGCTGGCCAAGGCCACCGGCGGCCGGATGCCCGCCGACCAGGAGACGATCCGCTACACCGGCGTCTACGGCACCGACCTCGACGGCAACCCCTACCTCATGCGCGAGGTGCTCGGCGGCGGCTCGGGCGGGCGGTACTACGCCGACGGCGAGGACACCATCCACGTCGTCCCGGACTCGCGGAACCTGCCGACCGAGTTCACCGAGTCCCGCTTCCCGCTGCGGGTCGAGCGGCTGGGCCTGGCGCTGGACTCCGGCGGCCCGGGCCGGTACCGCGGCGGCTGCGGCTACGAGAAGCACATCCGGGTGCTGCGCGACGCGCACTTCATGTCGATCGCCGACCGCTCGATCCTGTCCTGCTGGGGTGTCAACGGCGGTCGCGCGGGACGGCCGTTCCAGGTGACCGTCGACCCCGGCGGCCCCGACGAGCACGACGTCGACGCGCTGGCCGACGCCGAACCGCTGCCGGCCGGCACGGTGGTGCGGATCCGCACCACCGGCGGCGGCGGCTGGGGCGACCCGCTGGACCGGCCCGTGGAGGAGGTCCTCCGCGACGTCGCCTGGCGCAAGGTGAGCGTCTCCGGCGCCCGCGAGGACTACGGCGTGGTCGTGCTCGAGGACGGGTCGGCCGACGAGGCTGCCACCGCCGTGCTGCGGGACGAGATGCGCGCGGCCCGCACCGGGGACGAGCCGTTCTTCGACCGCGGCCCCGGCTACGCGCTGCTCTCCGGCGGCGCGACGTCCAACGAGTTCGACGTCCTGTAGGCCGTGCTCCGGGGAGCGGGAACGGCCGTTCCCGCCACCCGGACCGCTCAGGTGACGGGGTCGGTGCTGCCGGCGCCCGGCTTGGCGCTGTCGCCGGTCTGGCCCTCGTCGCCCTGCGTGGAGGTGTCCTCCTCGACGCCCTCCGGCCGGATCGGCGTCTCCTCCAGCACCTGCTCCTCGGCCTGCTCGCGGTCGGTGCCCGGCACCTCGGTCATGGTCGGCCTCCCTGGTCGTCGTCGCGTGCCGGTCCCCTACCCCGCCACCGCCCGGGCAGGCGCGGGTTCGCCGCCGGTGAACGGGGCGTGCAGGGCCGCGGCGGTGGCCTCGTCGGCGGGGAGGAACGCCTCGACCGACAGCTCGGCCGCGGTGAGGTCGACGGCGGTGCCGAAGGTGGTCACCGTGCTGAGGAAGGACAGCACCGTGTCGCCGGCGCGGATCCGCAGCGGGACGGCGATGCCGTCGGGCGTCGAGCGGTCGGTGCCGCCGGGGAGCGCGGCCAGCTCGCGGTGCAGCGCGGCGAGCTGCGGATCGCCGGTCAGGTGCGCCTCGCGGCCCAGCCGGTGCAGGACGTGCGCCCGCCACTGCGGCAGGTTGGCGATCCGCAACGCCAGCCCCTCGGGGTGCAGGCTCAGCCGCAGCACGTTGACCGGCGGCTCGAGCAGGTGCGCGGCGGCGCCGTCGAGCAGCGGCGCCACGCTCGCGTTCGCGGTCACCAGCTCCCACGACCGGTCGACCACCAGCGCCGGGAAGGGCTCGTAGGCGGCGAGCACGAGGTCCAGCGCCCGGGTGACGGCGGCCATGTCCGGGGAGTCCAGGCCCCGGCGGCCGTAGGCGGGGGCGAAGCCGGCGGCCAGCAGCAGGTCGTTGCGCTCGCGCAGCGGCACCTCCAGCCGCTCGGCCAGCCGCAGCACCATCTCCCGGCTCGGCCGCGACCGGCCGGTCTCCAGGAAGCTCAGGTGCCGGGCGGAGACCCCGGCGTCGTTGGCCAGGTCCAGCTGGGACAGCCGGCGGCGCTGCCGCCAGCCGCGCAGCAGCTCCCCGACGTCCGGGCGCACCGCGGTGGTCACGGCGCGGACGCTAGCGACGACCGCGCCCCGCGTCGCCTACCCGCGAGGTAATCGACGCCCTTCCCCGGGAGCGCCACGGTCGTCGCCATGACGAACACCGCCATGACAACGACCGTTCCCACCCGCCGTCCCCTCGACCTGCTCCGCGTGGCGCTGCGCCTGGACGCCGTCGTCACCGGCGCCAACGGCCTGGCCTACCTGGCCGCCGCGCCGCTGCTGTCCGACCTGCTCGGCGTCCCCGCCGGGGCGCTGCGCGGGCTGGGCGCCTTCCTCGCCGTCTTCGCCGCCGGGGTCGCGCTCGTCGCCGCCCGCCCGCGCGTCCCGCGGGGCGCCGCGGAGGTCGTCGCCGGCGCCAACGCGCTGTGGGCCGCCGGCAGTGTCGTCGCCGTCGTCGCCGGCCGCTTCGACCTCACCGCCGCGGGGACGGTCTGGGTGCTCCTCCAGGCCGCCGTCGTCGCCGGGTTCGCCGCCCTGCAGCTCACCGCCCTCCGCACCCGCTGACCCCACGAGAAGGAGACCACCGTGACCGCCACGCCCGACCTCGCCGACCGCTACCTCGCCGCCTGGAACGCGACCGACCCCGCCGCGCGGCGGGCGCTGGTCGAGGCGCTGTTCACCGAGGACGTCACCTACACCGACCCGCTGGCCGACGTCGCCGGCCGCGACGGGCTGGACGCGACGATCGCCGCCGTCCAGGCGCAGTTCCCGGGCTTCGTCTTCCGGCTCGCCGGCCCCGCCGACGCCCACCACGGCCAGGTGCGTTTCACGTGGCACCTCGGTCCGGAGGGCGCCGAGCCGCCGGTCACCGGGTTCGACGTCGCCGTGACCGACGGGGACGGCCGCATCCGCACCGTGCTCGGCTTCCTCGACCGCGTGCCCTGATCTCGCGAGGGACTCAGCGCCGCCGCTGCCACCAGCGGCGGCGCTGCGGCGTGGGCGGCACCTGGGCGGCCGGCGGCTCGGGCGCCGGCGGCGGGCGGTCGCGGCGCCAGCCCTCGACCAGCGCGTCGACGTCGGCCAGGCCCGGCACCGGCGACCAGCGGCTCTCCGCCGGCCGCCGCCAGAAGGCCTCGACCCGGGCGTTGTAGTCCTCGGCGACGGCGCGCACGGCGTCCTCCGACGGCAGCGCGGCCACCCGCGCGGGCAGCTCGTCGCGCTCCCGGCGCAGCGCCAGGCCCGGCGGCAGCATGTCCGCCGGCGCCACGCCCTCGCGGCGGGCCTTGGCCACCGCCCAGTCGTAGGCGGTCTCGTTCGGGTCGAAGGCCGGCAGCGGCCTGCCGGCGCCGCGCAGCCCGGTGAAGTCGCCGCGGTCCTGGGCCTGGCCGATCTGCCGCTCGACCCAGGTCTCGAACGACACCCCGGGCGGCTTCCGCTGGGTCACCCCACCACCTCCGCCTCCATGCTCCGCCTCTGGGAGGCTGCCGTGCATGCGGACGACGGGCAGCCGGGAGGTCTACCGCAACCCGTGGATCCGGGTGCGCGAGGACACCGTGGAGCGGGTGGACGGCTCCACCGGCGTCTACTCCGTCGTCGAGAAACCGGACTTCGCCGTCGTCATCGCGGCCGAGCGGGACGGCTTCTGGCTGGTCGAGCAGTTCCGCCACCCGGTGGGCCGCCGGGCCTGGGAGTTCCCCCAGGGCACCTGGACGGCCGGCAGCAGCGGGACGGCCGAGGAGCTGGCCCGCGCCGAGCTGGCCGAGGAGACCGGGCTCCGGGCCGGCCGGCTCGAGCACCTGGGCCACGCGGACCTCGCGCCGGGGCTGTCCACCCAGGAGTTCGACGTCTGGCTCGCCACCGACCTCACGCCCGGCCCGACCGCCCGCGAGGTGACCGAGGCCGACATGGTGGCGGCGTTCACGCCGGAGGCCGAGCTGCGGGCGATGGTCCGCGACGGCCGGTTCACCGACGGCCCCTCGCTCGCCGCCTGGGCCCTGCTCCTGCTCCGCCGCAGCTGACCCCGGCCCCGCTGCCGGGGCCCGCCGCGGGCGTGCGAGCGGTGGGGGGCGGCGGGGTCCTCCGTCAGGCGGCGCGGAGGGAGCGCAGGGCGGGGGTGACGCGGGCGAGCTCGTCGAGCATCGCCTTGCCGCCGGCCTCGAGCTCGGCGTTGGGCACGAACTCGTCCTGGTCGTCGAGGAACTGCGCGAAGAACGGCACGGAGATCGCCTCGGGGACGGTGTGCAGCCGCAGCGCGCCGAGCACCGGCTTGACCGCCGACGACGCCCGCAGGCCCGCCGAGACGCCGCCGTAGGTGACCAGGCCGGCCGCCTTGTCGGCCCACTCGACCGACAGGTAGTCCAGGGCGTTCTTGAGCGACGCCGGGAAGGAGTGGTTGTACTCCGGGGTCACGAAGACGAACGCGTCGGCGCGGGACACCGTCGCGCTCCAGTCCTTCGTGTGCTGGTGGGTGTACCGCTGCAGCCGCGGGTGGTCGGGCTCGTCGAACACCGGCAGGCCCACCTCGGCGAGGTCGACCAGCTCGACGTCGAAGCCGCCGTGCTCCTGCGCGAGGCGCTGCACCCAGCGGGCGACGGCGATGCCCCGGCGGCCGGGACGGGTGCTGGCGGCGATGACCTGCAGGACGGGACGGGACACCGGGACCTCCGGGACGACGACGGGACCGACTCGTTGAGGACTCAACCGTTGTGGCGGTCAACCGCTTCCGCCCTCGTGGGTGACGAGCACCGCACCGACTCGACCCTCACGTCAGGGGAGGGTGCTGGCAGGATCGTTGCAGAGTGCACCGGCCCGACGACGCGCGCGCGTGCCCGCTCCAGCGCCCGCCTGCCCGAACGGACCCGATGTCCTGCCCTGCCCTGCGCCCGTCCCGTCCCGCCTGGCTGACCTCGGCCCGCGTCGCCCGCACCGAGGTGCTGGCCGGTCTCGTCGTCGCCCTGGCGCTCATCCCCGAGGCGATCAGCTTCTCGGTGCTCGCCGGCGTCGACCCGCAGGTGGGCCTGTTCGCCTCGTTCACCATGGCCGTCGTCATCGCGTTCACCGGCGGCCGGCCCGCGATGATCAGCGCGGCCACCGGGGCGGTCGCCCTCGTCGTCGCCCCGCTCGTGCACGACCACGGCCTGCCGTACCTGCTCGCCGCCGTCGTCCTGGGCGGGGTGTTCCAGGTGCTGCTGGCGGTGGCGGGCGTGGCCCGGCTCATGCGCTTCGTGCCGCGCAGCGTGATGGTCGGCTTCGTCAACGCGCTGGCGATCCTGATCTTCGCCGCGCAGGTGCCGCACCTGGTCGGCGTGCCGTGGCTGGTGTACCCGCTGGTCGCCGCCGGCCTGGCGGTCATCGTGCTGCTGCCGCGGCTGACCACGGCCGTCCCGGCGCCGCTGGTGGCGATCGTGCTGCTCACCGCGGTCACCGTGCTGGCCGGCTGGGACCTGCCCGACGTCGGGGACGAGGGCGCCCTGCCCGACAGCCTGCCCGGGTTCGCGCTGCCCGACGTGCCGCTGACCTGGGAGACGCTGCGGATCGTCGCGCCCTACGCGCTGGGCGTCGCCTTCGTCGGGCTCATGGAGTCGCTCATGACGGCGCGCCTGGTCGACGACCTCACCGACACCCGCTCGGACAAGACCCGCGAGTCGTGGGGCCAGGGCGTGGCCAACGTCGTCACCGGCCTGTTCGGCGGGATGGGCGGCTGCGCGATGATCGGCCAGACGATGATCAACGTGCGCTCCGGCGCCCGCACCCGGCTGTCGACCTTCCTGGCCGGGGCCCTGCTGCTCGTGCTGGTCGTCGTCCTCGGCGACGTCGTCGCGGTGATCCCCATGGCCGCGCTGGTCGCCGTCATGGTCTTCGTCTCCGCGGCCACCTTCGACTGGCACAGCCTCCGCACGCTGCCGCGGATGCCGCGCAGCGAGACGGCGGTCATGCTCGCGACCGTGGCCGTCGTCCTCGCCACGTCCAACCTGGCGATCGGCGTGGGCGTCGGGGTGCTCGTGGCGTGCGTGCTGTTCGCCCGCCGGGTGGCCCACCTGGTGCGGGTCACCTCGGACACCGCGCCCGACGGCACCCGGGTGTACCGCGTCTCCGGCGCGCTGTTCTTCGCCTCCAGCAACGACCTGCTCGACCAGTTCGACGTCGCCGGCGACCCGGACCGCGTCGTCGTCGACCTCTCCGCCGCCTCGGTCTGGGACGCCTCCACCGTGGCCACCCTCGACGCGCTCACCCAGCGGTACGCCGGGCACGGCAAGACCGTGGAGATCACCGGGCTGGACCCCCACTCGGCGGCCCGCTACGAGCGGCACTCGGGGCAACTGGCCGGGGCGCACTGATGGGACGGCTGCTGCAGATCGGCCAGGTGGCCGAGCGGACCGGGCTGAGCCTGCGCACCATCCGCTTCTACGAGGAGAGCGGCCTGGTGCTGCCCTCCGGCCGCACCGAGGGCGGCTTCCGGCTCTACGGCGAGGACGCCGTGGCCCGGCTGGAGGTGGTCAAGCGGATGAAGCCGCTGGGTCTCACCCTCGACGAGGTGCGCGAGCTGCTCACCCTGCTCGACGACCTCGCCGCCCGGCCCGGGGACACGGTGCTCACCGGCCGGCTGCGGGTGTTCCACGAGGGCGCCCTCGCGCGGGTGGAGGCGCTGCGGGCCGAGCTCGCCGTCGCCGAGGACTTCGCCGGCACGCTGGCCGCCCGGCGGGAGGCCACCCGGTAGGGCGTTACCCGATCGTGCCTGGACAGCGGGACCCCGGCCGTGCCGCCGCCCGGAGCCGTCGCGCAGGGTGGCGACCCACCCTGAACGGGTGAGTCCGCAGCTCAGGGGCCTGCGTCGGGGGCGCGCACCCCCGACGCTGTCCCGGTGCCGCTCTCCGCTCCCGGCCTGCCGGACCTGCCGCCGGACCTCGCCGGGCCGGTCGCCGTGGAGCTGGCCAGGCCGGTGCGGGACCTCCCGGTCGCGTCCGCGCTGCCCGGCGGCTGCCGCTACGAGCCCAAGTGGGACGGCTACCGGCTGGTGGTCGTCCGCGGCCGCGCCGGCACCCGGCTGTGGTCCAAGCAGGGCCGTGACCTCACCGACCGCTTCCCCGACCTCGCCGCGGCCGCGCTCGCCCAGGTCCCGGCCGGGACGGTCCTCGACGGCGAGGCCGTCGTCTGGAACGGCGAGCGGCTGGACTTCGGGCTGCTGCAGCGCCGGATGGTGACCGCCCCCTCCCGGATGGCCGCCCTGGCCGCCGCGCACCCCGCCTCCTACGTCGCCTTCGACCTGCTCGCCGCCGGCAGCGCCGACCAGCGCCGCCGGCCGTTCCGCAGCCGCCGCGCCGCCCTCGAGGAGCTCGCGCGGCGGTGGGCGCCGCCGATGCAGCTCTCGCCGGTCACCGCCGACCCGGAGGAGGCCCGCGGCTGGGCCGCGGACCTGCGCCCGCTCGGCGTCGAGGGCCTGGTCGCCAAGGGTGCGGCCACCCGGTACGCGGGCGGGCGCCGCGAGTGGCTGAAGGTCAAGTCCTGGGAGACGACGGAGGTGCTCGCCGGCGGCGTCATCGGGCCGGTCGACCGCCCGAGCCAGCTGGTCGCCGGCCGCTGGCGGGACGGGGAGCTGGTCGTCGTCGGCCGCACCGGTCCCCTCTCCCCCGCGCAGTCGGCGGAGCTGGCCGCCGTCCTCACCCCCGCCGGCGACGACCACCCCTGGCCCGAGCGGATCGGCACCGGCCGCTTCGGCGGCGGGCGGCTGTCGGTGGCACTCACCCGCGTGCAGCCGACGGCCGTCGTCGAGGTCAGCGCGGACGCCGCGCTCACCGCCGGGGTGTTCCGGCACCCGCTGCGCTACGTCCGGGTCCGCCCCGACCTGCGCCCCGCGGACGTGCCGCCCGCGGGCTAGGGCCGCTGCGGCACCCGGCCCAGCGTGACGAGGAACCGGCGCAGCAGGCAGGCCAGCTGCGCGAGCTCGTCCTCGGACAGCCCGGCCAGCAGGCCGCGCTCGGTCTCCAGGTGGTCGGGCAGGGCCGCGTCCAGCGCCGCCCGCCCGGCGTCGGTGAGCGTGACGACGACGGCCCGCCCGTCGGCCTCGCTGCGGGTGCGGGTGATCAGCCCCTTCTCCTCCAGCCGGTCCAGCCGCTGGGTGATCGCCCCGGAGGTGACCAGCGCGGTGCGCATCAGCGCCGTCGGCGTCAGCTGGTAGGGCTCCCCGGCCCGCCGGAGCGCGGCGAGGACGTCGAAGGACGGCGCGTCGAGGCCGTGCCGGGCGAAGGTGGCGCGCTGGGCGAGGTGGACCTCCCGCTGCAGCTGGGTGATCCGGCCGATGACCCCCATCGGCGAGCAGTCGAGGTCGGGACGCTCCCGGGCCCACTGCTCGAGGATGAGGTCGACCGCGTCCTCCACGCAGGTACCTCAGCAGTGAGAGAACGGCAGCGTCAAGCCGCGCCCCGCCGCGACACGGGGTCGGCCAGGCCGGCGGCCAGCCGGACGGTGAGCCCCGCGGGGCCGGGCACCAGGTCCACCGAGTCCCACAGCTTGCGGGCCAGCCACAGGCCCATGCCGCCGGCGGCGAGGTCGTCGCCGTGCGCCGGCACGAAGCCCGCGAGCGGGTCGGCGAAGCCGGTGCCGGAGTCGGTGATCGTGACCACCAGCGTGTCGCGGTCGGCCCACACGCGGGCCGAGATCGGCCGCCGGCCGTGCCGGAAGGCGTTGGCCGCCACCTCGCTCACGCCCAGGTGCAGGTCGGCGCGCTGGTCCTCGTCGGGGACGACCTCGCCGAACACCCGCCGCAGCTCTCCGCGCAGGCCGGCCAGTGCCGGCGCGCCGTCGACGGCGTACACGGGCTCCCCGGCCTCGACCGGGTCGCGGCGGAGCGCGAGCTCGCGCAGGAACTCCGCCGGCTGCCGGAACTCCGAGCTGCTCACCCGGACCCCGCCCATGACCAGCTCCGGATGGGTGCGGCGGGCACCGGCCACGACCTCGTCGGGCAGCCACCGCCGGTCGTAGAGGCACAGCGCCGTCAGCGGTGCCGTGGCGAGCAGGGCGTTGGCGGCCGACTCGTAGCGCTCGCCCTCGCGCCGGCTGCGGGCCGTGGTACCGAACTGCACCTCACCGAGGACGCGCAGCCGGCCCGAGCCGGTGGCGCGCGCCCGGTCCAGCAGCCGGCGGGTCACCACCATCGCGTCGGGTGTGCGGACACCGAGCAGGCAGATCCGCGCGTCCTCCTCCACCGCGCCGGCGCGCTCCCCGAGCGCGTCGCGGACCAGCGCGGCCGTCCGGGGGGACGCGGCGACGACGGGGAGGTCACCGTGGCGCAGCCCCTCCTCGAGGAAGGACGCGGCGACGGCGGTGGTCTCGTCGTCGGAGCGGACGAGGGCGGCGGTGTGCGAGTGGCGGACCACGGGCGCGGGCGACGGCGCGTCGTCCAGCTCCGCCTGCGTGGCGGAGACTCCCGTCCCAGGTTCCACTGGCCCCTCGACCGCCTCCGGTCCGGAACTGCTCCGGCCCATCTCCCCTGATTGTGGGACACGGTGCGGGGGGTCCGCTCGCGGGGTGCCCGGTACGCCCCCGTACGGGTGGGCCGGCGCCACTACGGCGCGGCCACCGGGACGGCGGGCACCCCGGCGAGGACGAGCACGCGGGCCGGCGCGGAGCCCTCCGCGGTGCGCACCTCGGGGACCGCGCGGCGCTGCTCGGCCAGCCGGAGCAGCTCGAGCACCAGCCCGACGCCGGCGCTGGCCAGGTAGGGCACCTGCCGCAGGTCCAGCACCACCCGTGTCCCGCCCGCGACGTCGCCGAGCGCCCGCAGCGCCTCGGCGCGCAGGGCCGGGGTGGCGGCCAGGTCGACGTCGCCGGCGAACTCCAGCCGCACGCCGCCGGGCCCCCGGTCCACGGTCAGGCTGGCCGGGCCCGCGTCGGTGCGGGCGGCGGCGCGCCGGGACACCGGCTCGTCCCGCCCGGGGCCGGCCGGGACGAAGCGGAAGCGCACCGTGGTGCCCGCGCCCTCCGTGCCGCTCGCGTCGACCGAGCGGCCCACCTCGACGTCGTCGGCCAGCGCCGAGATCAGCTCCAGCCCCCGGCCGCGGTACCCCCGGTCGGCCGGCGCCGGGCGCCACACGCCCTCGTCCCGCACGCAGACGTCGACGCTGCCGTCGGCGGTCCGCTCGAGCCGGTACTCGCAGCGGCCCTCGCCGGCGGTGGTGGCGTAGGCGTGCTCGACGGCGTTGGCCAGCGCCTCGCCGAGAGCCAGCTGCAGGTCGTCGAGGGAGTCCCCGCCCACCCCGGCCGCCCGGGCCCAGGCGGTGACGGTGCGCCGCACCCCGCGCAGCCGGGACGGGTCGGCCGGCAGCACCTCGTGCAGCGGCGGGGGGACCAGCCGGGCCGCGATGACCGCGACGTCGTCGGGGAGGGCGTCGGCGTCGAGCACCTCCGCCAGCAGCGCGCGGGTCAGCCGGCAGGGCTCGACGTCGGACAGCCGGGCCGCGGCGTCGGCGACCCGGCGCAGGCCGGTGTCCAGCGGCTCCCGGCGGCGCTCCACCAGGCCGTCGGTGTAGAGCAGCAGCGTCGTCCCGGGGGTGACCGGGGCGCTGCCCTCGGTGTAGGGCCGCCGGCCCGGGGCGCCGAGGACCGCGCCCGCGCCCTCCTCGAGGAAGGTCGCCGCGCCGTCGGCCACCAGCAGCGGCGGCGGGTGGCCGGCGCGGGCCCACCGCACGGTGCCGGCGGCCCAGTCGAGGACCAGGCAGGCCGCCGTCGAGGCCAGGGCGCCGGGCAGCCGCGCGGCGAACCGGTCCAGCAGCTCCAGCGCCTCGGCCGGGGAGCTGCCCTGCAGCAGCGCCGTGGACAGCGCGCTGCGCAGCTGCCCCATGACGGCGGCCGCCGCCGGGCCCTGCCCCACGACGTCGCCGACGGCGATCGCCACCCGGCCCCGGCCCAGCTCGACGACGTCGTACCAGTCGCCGCCGGCCGAGGTGCCCGCGGCGCCGGGCAGGTACTCCGCGGCCAGCGCCAGCCGCTCCAGCCGGGGCACCGCGGCGGGCAGCAGGCTGAGCTGGATCGTGGAGGAGATGTCCTGCTGGGCGCGGTAGAGCCGGGCCCGCTCCAGCGCCGAGGCGCACTGCTCGGCGACGGCCAGGAGCATGCCGCGCTCGACGGCCGGGAACCGCTGGGCGGCCGGCGCGCCAACGCCGACGACGCCGACGACGCGGCCGGCGACCAGCAGCGGCAGCGCGACCACCGCGCCGGGACCGCCGGGCGGGGGCGCGGTGTCCGGCGAGGCGGCGGTGTCCTCGATCCACACCGCCCGCCGCTCCGCGGCCGCCCGGGTGACCGCCAGCGACGCGCTGAGCGGGACCTCCGACCACTGCTGCGCGTCCTGGTCCGCGGCGTTGCTCCACAGCAGGCGCAGCGCCCGGCGGGCGTCGTCGATCTCGTAGACGCCCACGGAGCTGCCCCGGCCGGCCAGGACCTCGACGTGCCGGGCCGCCGCCTCGGCGACCTCCACCGGCGTGGTGGCGGCCGACAGCTCGGCGGTGACGCGCTGCAGCAGCCCCAGCCGGCGGGCGGTGGCCCGCTCGTCGGCCAGCAGCAGCGCGTTGTCCAGGGCCAGCGCGGACCGGGTGGCGATCTCCTCGGCCAGCGCGCGGTCGTCGTCGTGGAACGGCGGGGCGTCGTCGCGGCGGCCCATCGCCAGCACCGCGCGCACCCGGCCGCGGACGGTGAGCGGCACGACCAGCGCCGAGCGGAGGTCCAGCCGGACGCCGCCGTCCCCCACCCCGGACAGGCGCGGCCGCAGCACCGGCTCCCCGGTCTCGAGCACCTCGCGGCCCAGGCCGCCGTGCGGCTCCAGCCCGGCGAGCTCCACGCGGACGTCGCCGTCGACGCCGGCGCGCCCGGCGTAGCGCAACCGCCCGTCCTCGCCGACCACGCGGACGGTGCAGACGTCGGCCAGGCGCCGGTCGACCAGCAGCCGCGCGAGGCCCGCCAGCTGCCGCTCGGCCTCGGTCTCGCGGTCCAGCGCCGTGCCGACCTCGGCGAGCAGGGTCTGCCGCTCGGTCTCCCGGTACCGGGCGTTGATGTCGGTGCAGCTGCCCACCCAGCCGCCGGCGGTGCCGCCGATCGGCACGGCGCGCTCGAGCAGCCAGTGGTAGGCGCCGTCGGCGCGGCGGAGCCGGAACTCGACCTCCCAGCCCTCCCCGGCGGCGACCGCGGCGGCCACGGTGCCGGCGTACCGCTGCGCGTCCTGCGGGTGCAGCCCGGACCGCCAGCCCTCGCCGAGCTCCTCCTCGACCGCGCGGCCGGTGAACGCCGTCCACCCGGCGTTGAGGAACTGCCGCCGGCCGTCGTCGCCGGCGACCCAGATCAGCGCCGGCGCGAGGTCGGCCATCGTGGTGAACCGCTCCTCCGCCTCCCGGCGGGCGCGGCCGAGCTGCAGGTGGGCGTCGACGCGGGCGAGCAGCTCCTGCGCGGAGAACGGCTTGACCAGGTAGTCGTCGGCGCCGGCGGCCAGGCCCTCGACGGCGGCCTCCTGTCCGGCGCGGGCGGAGAGCAGGACCACCGGCACGCGGGAGGTGCGGGCGTCGGCGCGCAGCGCGGCCAGCAGCTGCATGCCGTCCAGCCGCGGCATCATCACGTCGCTGACGACGAGGTCCGGCGGGTCGGCCAGGGCCGCCTCCAGCGCCGCCTGCCCGTCGCCGACCGCGCGGACCTCGTGCAGCGGCGCGAGCAGCCGCACGACGTAGTCGCGCATGTCGGCGTTGTCGTCGGCGACCAGGACCCGGCCGGCGCGGCCGCCCTGCGCGCCGGGTGCCGCCGCGGGGGCGTCGTCGGACTCCCCCGGCAGCCAGCGCAGCGCCTCGGCGACGAACGGGGTGGCGCCGGGCGAGATCGCCGGCGCCTCGGCCGCCGCGGGGGCGAGGCGGTCGGCGGGCAGGTGCGCGGTGCCCAGCGGCACGCGGACGGTGAAGACGGTGCCGACGTCGGGCGCGCTCTCCACCTCGATCGACCCGCCGTGCAGGCCGACCAGCTCGCGGACCATCGCCAGCCCGATGCCGCTGCCCTCCCCGGACCGGCTGCGCGCCCCGGAGACGCGGGAGAACCGCTCGAACAGCCGCGGCAGCTCCGCGGCGGGGATGCCGGTGCCGGTGTCGGCGACGGTGAGGACGGCGGTGCCGTCGTCCTCCCGCAGCCGCACGGTGATGCCGCCCGCGAAGGTGAACTTCAGCGCGTTGGAGAGCAGGTTGAGGACGACCTTCTCCCACATGTCCCGGTCCACGTGCACCGGCTGGGACAGCGGCGGGGTGTCGACGGTGAGCCGCAGGCCGGCCCGGTCGACGGCGGAGCGGAAGACGCTGGCCAGCTCCGCGGTGGTCGCGGCGAGGTCGACCGGCTCGAACCGGGCGTCGATGCGGCCGGCCTGGATGCGGGAGAAGTCGAGCAGGGTGTTGACCAGCTTCTGCAACCGCAGCGCGTTGCGCTCCACGACCTCGAGCTCCTCGGCGACCCGCGGGTCGGCCGTGAGCACCGGGGAGGACCGCAGCTCGGCGACCGGGCCCATGATCAGCGTCAGCGGCGTGCGGAACTCGTGGCTGACGTTGCTGAAGAAGTCGGTCTTGGCGCGGTCCAGCTCGGCGAGGGCCTCCGCGCGCCGCCGCTCGGCCGCGTGGCTGCCCGCGTTGGCCAGGCCCGAGGCGATCTGGCCGGCGACCAGCTCGAGGAATCCGGTGTAGGCCCCGTCGAGGACGCGGTGCGGGTTGAGGCCGACGACCAGGAAGCCGGCGACGCCGGCGGCGTCGGGCAGCGGGGAGGAGATCGGCACGGCCAGCGCCTGCACCGGCGGGCGGTCCCAGGCGCCGGTCGGCAGGCCGGGGAGGCGGTCCAGGCCGTCGACGACGACCTGCTCGCCCGCGCGCAGCCGGGACAGCGGCCACACCGCGTCGTCGGCGAGCGTCCCCGGCGCCGCGGCCGAGCCCGGCGTCAGCCCGGTGGCGGTGCCCAGGCGGGCGGTGCCGTCCTCGTCGACCAGGTAGGTGGCGGAGAAGGGCAGGTCGGCGTCGTTGCGGGCGAGCTGCTCGCCGACGGCGGCCAGCACGTCGGCCTCGGTGCGCGTGGCGGCCACCGCCGTCGCGAGGTCGCGCAGGCTGGCCATCCGCCGCTCGGCCAGCACCCGGTCGGTGTTCTCGGTGACGACGCAGAGCATCCCGGCCGTGCGGCCGTCGTCGTCGGCGACCGGGCTGTAGGAGAAGGTGTGGTAGGTCTCCTCCCGGTAGCCGCTGCGCTCGAGGAACAGCAGCAGGTCCTCGTCCCAGGTGGCGATCCCGGTCTCGAGGACCGACCCGATCCGGGGGCCGATGTCGTCCCAGATCTCCGCCCACACCTCGGACGCCGGGCGGCCCAGCGCCCACGGGTGCTTCCCCTGCAGGGTGTCCCGCTGGTAGGCGTCGTTGTAGAGGAACGAGAGCTCGGGACCCCAGGCGGCCCACATGGAGAACCGCGACGTGAGGACGATCCGGACGAGGTTGCGCAGCGCCGACGGCCACCGCTCGGGCGGTCCGAACGGCGTGCCGGACCAGTCGCGAGCGGCCATCTCCCGGCCCACCTCGCCACCGCCGGAGAAGAGCGAGGCGAGCGCGTCCTCGGTCACCGCGCCACCACGGAGGGCAGCCTAGGCGCTGCTCCCGGGACCCGCCGCGCCCCGCCCGGCCAGGGCGTCGAGGGCGGCGCGGTCCAGCCCCGTCGCGGCGGCGGCCTCGGCCGGGTCGACGGCGCCGCAGTCCAGGCCGCGCAGCACCACGCCGGCCAGCGCGCGGGCGGTGGCCGGCTCGTCGAGGACCCCGCCGTCGACCCGCTCGACGTAGGCCGTCAGCCGCGCGGCCGCGGCCGGCAGGGCGCCGCGAAAGAAGGCGTAGGTGGCCGCGTACCGGGTGACCAGTTGCGCGGGGTGCAGGTCCCAGCCCTGGTGGAGGCCGCGCTCCAGCGCCCGGCGGACCAGCCCGGCGTGCACCCGCCAGCCGGCGTGGACCTGCTCGCGGGAGCCGACGGGGAGGACGTTGGTGGAGCCGTCGACCGCCCGGGCGCCGGTCCCGGCGACGGCGACCTGCATGAGCTGCTTGGCGAGGTCGAGCGCCGGGTGGTCGGAGGACTGGTGCGCCGCCGCGATGCCCAGCGCCGCGCTGTAGTCGTAGGTGCCGTGGTGCAGGCCGGTCAGCCGCGGGCCGGCGGCGTGCACCATCCGCGCGAGGGTCACCGCGCCGTCGGCGCCGAGCACCGCCTGTGGGGTCTCCACCTGCAGCTCGAGGTCCAGGGCGACGCCGTGCGCGGCCTCCAGCGCGTCGAGGACGGGCAGGAAGGCCCGCACCTGCTCGACGTCGGTCACCTTCGGGAGGGTGACGGTGGCCCGCGGAGCGCTGACGGCGGAGAGGAACAGGTCGAGGGAGCGGACGCCGCGGCGGCGGGTGGGTCCCTCCAGCGACTTGGCCCGGATGCCCACCGACGGCGGCGCCGTCCCGGCGTCGAGGTCGCCGGCCACGGCCTCGGCCGCGCGCAGGACGTCGCCGTCCTCGGCGTCGGGCCGGCCGCGGTAACCGTCCTCGGCGTCGACCCGCAGGTCCTCGACCGGCTCGGCGACGAGCTTGGCGCGCACCCGGGGCAGCACCTGCTCGAGCAGCGCGGCGTCGTAACCGAGGTCGGGCAGGCCGTGCTCGTCGAGCGCGGCCAGCGCCGCGGCGCCCCAGGCGGCGGCCAGGCCCGGGACGACGGCGTCGGCGGGCACGTAGCAGGTGTGCACCGGCTGCCTCCCCGGCCGCTCGCCGGGGTACGCGGCCGTGCGGGCGGCGTCGACGGGTGCCAGGCGGCGGTCCAGCTCGGCGTAGACGTCCTCGCCCAGGGTCACGGCGCAGCTCGGATCGGTTCGGCCGCCGTGCAGGGGCCCGTCGCGAGCTCGCGAGTGTCGGGGGGCACGGGGGTCTTCAATCGATGAGCTCGTAGGCGGGGAGGGTGAGGAAGTCGGGGAACTCGTCGGCCAGCGCGACCTGCTCGAACAGCCGCCGCGCGTCGTCGAGGCGCGGCAGCTCGCCGATCCCCTCGACCTCCTCGGCGACGACGCGGCGCACCAGCTCCCCGGTCACCGTCTCGCCGGTGTCGAGCTCCACCCCGGCGTGCACCCACTGCCACACCTGCGAGCGGCTGATCTCGGCGGTGGCGGCGTCCTCCATGAGCCCGTGGATGCCGACGGCGCCGTTGCCGCCCAGCCACGCGGCCAGGTAGCGGATCGCCACCTCGACGTCGGCCCGCAGCCCGGCCATCGTGCGCCCGCCGGGGACGCCGGCGACGTCGAGCAGCTGCGCCGCGGTCACCGACACCTCGGGGCGCTGCCGGTCGAGCTGGTTCGGGCGGTCGCCGAGGACGGCGTCGAAGGCCTCGCGGCAGACCGGCACCAGGTCGGGGTGGGCCACCCAGGACCCGTCGAAGCCGTCGCCGGCCTCGCGGGTCTTGTCCTCGCGGACCTTCGCCAGCGCCCGCTCGTTGGCCTCGGCGTCGCGCCGCGAGGGGATGGCCGCGGCCATGCCGCCGATGGCCACGGCGCCGCGGCGGTGGCAGACGGCGACGAGCTGGTCGGTGTAGGCGCGCATCATCGGCGCGGTCATGGTGACGGCGCCCCGGTCGGGCAGCACGAAGTCCGGACCGGCCTCCCGGAAGACCTTGATGACGCTGAACAGGTAGTCCCAGCGCCCGGCGTTGAGGCCGGTGGCGTGACTGCCCAGCGCGTGCAGCATCTCCTCCATCTCGAAGGCCGCCGGGATGGTCTCGATCAGCATCGTGGCGCGGATCGAGCCCTCGGGGATCCCGAGCACCTGCTCGGCGTGGTCGAACACGAGCCTCCACAGCCCGGCCTCGAGCCGGCCCTCCATCTTCGGGAGGTAGAGGTACGGCCCGCTGCCGCGGGACAGCTGCTCGGCGGCGTTGTGGAACAGGTACAGCCCGGCGTCGACCAGCGCGCCGACGGCGGGCTGCCCGTCGACGAGCAGGTGCCGCTCGGGCAGGTGCCAGCCGCGCGGGCGGGGCACGATCGTCGGCAGGTCGCCGTCCTCGCGCAGCCGGTACTCCCGGCCCTCGGGCGTGGTGAACGCCAGCTGCCGGCGGACGGCGTCGCGGAGCACCAGCTGGCCGCCGACGACGTTGCGCCAGTGCGGGGTGTTGGCGTCCTCGAGGTCGGCCAGCCACACGTTCGCGCCGCAGTTGAGCGCGTTGACCGCCATCTTCGGCTCGGTCGGGCCGGTGATCTCGACGCGGCGGTCGACCAGGCCGGGCGGCGGCGGGGGCACCCGCCAGTCGCCGTCGCGGATCTCCGCGGTCTCCGGGCGGAAGTCCAGCCAGCGGGCGGCGGCGATCTCGGCGCGGCGGGTGGCGCGGGCGGCGAGCAGCGCGTCGCGCTGCGGGCCGAACCGGCGCTGGAGGTCGGCGACGAACTCCAGCGCCTCGGGTGTCAGCACCTCCCCGGACCGCTCGACGTCGGGGCCCTCCACGCGCACTCCGCTGGTGTCGAGGCTCACCGCTGGTCCCCTCTGCCGGCCGGGATGGGCTGCCATCCTGTCACCGTGTCCTGCCTCGACGAGTTCAACAGCGAGCCCGCCGACGCCGCCGTCGAGCAGCTGCGCGGCTGCAACGCCGCGCCGCGCTTCGCCGCCGAGCTGGTCGCCGGCCGCCCGTTCCCCGACGCCGACACCCTCGTCCGCCGGGCCGGGGAGGTGGCCCGGTCGCTGCCGTGGGACGAGGTGCAGCTGGCGCTGGCCGCGCACCCGCGCATCGGCGACCGGGTGGAGGGCTCCTCGGCCGAGGCGGCGGCCTCCCGCCGGGAGCAGGGCTCGATGGGCGGGGCCGACGACGACACCCGCGCGGCGATCGTCGAGGGCAACCGCGCCTACGAGGAGCGGTTCGGGCACGTCTACCTGATCCGCGCGGCCGGGCGCTCGCCGGAGGAGATGCTCGGCGAACTGCGCCGCCGGCTCGGCAACGACGACGACGCCGAGCAGGCCGAGGTGGTCGAGCAGCTCGCCCAGATCACCGAGCTGCGGGTGCGGGAGCTCGTGTCGTGAGCGTCTCCACCCACGTGCTCGACGCCGTCGCCGGGCGGCCGGCCGCCGGCGTCGCCGTCCGGCTGTTCGCGGGCGACGACCTGCTCGCCGAGGGCACCACGGACGCCGACGGCCGCTGCCGGCTCACCGAGGACGCCACCGTCGCCGGCCCGCACCGGCTGGTGTTCGCCACCGGCCCCTGGTTCGCCGGGCGCGGGGTGGACGCCTTCTGGCCGGAGGTGACGCTGACCTTCGCCGTCACCGCGCCCGCCGAGCACCACCACGTGCCGCTGCTGCTCTCGCCGTTCGCCTACTCCACCTACCGGGGCAGCTGAGGCGCGCCGGTTCCACGTGCAACACCGGCGCAGTGCAACACCGGCGCAGTGCAACACCGGCGCAGTGCAACACCGGCGCAACGGGTGTGCGGCAGGCTGCGCGCATGGCGATCGTGCTCGGACCCAACCAGTACGGGAAGGCGGAGGTCCGCGTCGTCGCGGTCGACCGCAGCTCCCCCCGGCACGAGCTCGTCGACCTCAACGTGAGCACCAGCCTGCGCGGGGACTTCACCGCCGCGCACACGCGGGGCGACAACGCGCACGTGCTGACCACCGACGCGCAGAAGAACACCGTCTTCGCCTTCGCCCGCGACGGCGTCGGCTCCCCGGAGGCGTTCGGGCTGCGGCTGGCCCGCCACCTGGCCGGGTCCTACGACTGGATCACCGGCGCCCGCGTGGCCGTGGAGTCCTACGGCTGGGAGCGGATCGCCGTCGGCGGGCAGCCGCACGACCACGCCTTCCGCCGGCCCGGCGGCGAGGTCCGGACGGCGGTGGCCACCGTGGACGGCGACGACGTGCACGTGCTGGCCGGCCTGTCCGACCTCGTCGTCCTCAAGACGACCGGCTCGGAGTTCTGGGGCTTCCCCCGCGACCGGTACACGACGCTGGCCGAGACCCGCGACCGCGTCCTCGCCACCGCGGTCACCGCGCGCTGGCGGTACACCCCGGCCGACGGCGCACCCGACGGCAGGGACTGGTCGGGCCTGCACGCCGGCGTCCGGACGGTGCTGCTCGAGGCGTTCGCCGCCACGCACTCCCTCGCGCTGCAGCAGACGCTGTACCGGATGGGCGAGGCGGTGCTCGAGGCCTTCCCCGACGTCGCCGAGGTGCGGTTGTCGATGCCCAACAGGCACCACTTCCTGCAGGACCTCTCGGCGTACGGCCTGGACAACACCCCCGGCTCGGACCACCCCGTCGTCTACCACGCCGACGACCGCCCCTACGGGCTCATCGAGGGCAGCGTGCTCCGCGACGACGTCCCGCCGGCCGAGGTCGCGTGGCTGGGCACGCCGGGCTTCTGCTGAGGTGGGGCCGTGAGCGACGAGCGCGAGGTCCTGACCTACGAGCTGTTCGGCACCGCGGCGCGGGAGCTGGCGCAGCAGGTCGCCGACGACGGCTTCGAGCCCGACCTGGTCCTGTCGATCGCCCGCGGCGGGCTGTTCCTCGGCGGGGCGCTGGGCTACGCGCTCGACGTCAAGAACCTGTTCGTGATGAACGTGGAGTTCTACACCGGCGTCGACGAGCGGCTGGACCTGCCGGTGGTGCTCCCGCCGACGCTGGACGCCGTCGACCTGACCGGCGCGAACGTGCTGGTCGCCGACGACGTCGCGGACACGGGCAAGACGCTGGAGCTGGTCCGCGACTTCTGCGCGGGCTACGTCTCCGACGTGCGGACGGCGGTCGTCTACGAGAAGCCGCGCTCGGTGGTCAGCTGCGACTACGTGTGGAAGCGCACCGACCGGTGGATCGACTTCCCGTGGTCGTCGCTGCCGCCGGTGCGCACCCGCAGCACCCGCCCGCCGCACTGACGGCCGTCGAGCCCGAACCGGTGACGCCGGAGAACGTGCGGGCGGTGTGCGAGCTCCTGGCCCCGGCGCTCTGACGGGCCCGGCGGTCAGCGCCGGGTGGAGACGGTGACGGTGAACCGGCGGTCGTGGGCGGCCGGGCGGGTCGGGCCGACCAGCCGCCGCAGCGCCGCCCGGTGCGGCAGCCGGTTGTTGTAGACCGCCCACAGCTCCCCGCCCGGCCGCAGCACCCGCGCCGCGGCGGCGAGCAGGCGGTCGGCGGCGGCGGTGACGACGGCGGCGCCGAGGTGGAACGGCGGGTTGCAGACGACGAGGTCCACGCTCGCGTCGGACACGGTCGCGGCGGCGTCGTCGCGCAGGACCCGCACCCGCTCCAGCCCGGCGCGGGCGAGCGTGGCCCGCGCGGAGGCGACCGCGGCGGCCGACTGGTCGGTGGCGGCCACCTCCAGGTCCGGCCGGGAGCGGGCGAGGACGGCGGCCAGCACGCCGGTGCCGCAGCCGAGGTCCAGGGCGGTGCGCGCCTCCGGGGCGGCGGCGTCGAGCGCGGCGACGAGCAGCCGGGTGCCCTCGTCGACCCGGGCCCCGGCGAACGCGGCGCCGTGCGCGCAGACCTCGAGGTCCAGGACGTCGTCGTGCCGGCAGCGGGGGAAGGACGGCGCGACGCCGGGTCGCGGCCCGCGGGCGACCAGCACCCGCGACTTCTGCCGGGCGAGGGTGGCCGAGACCTCGGCGAACCCGGTGCGCAGCACGTCGTTCATGCCGAGCGTCATGTGCTTGACCCGCCCGCCGACCAGCACGGTGACGTCCGGGGCGGCCGCCGCCGCGGCCAGCTCGGTCAGCTCCCGGAGCGCGTCGAGGGCCTTGGGCGCGCGGGCCAGCACGAGCGTCGCGCCGTCGAACAGGGCGGCGTCCAGGCTCCCCGGGCGGTGCGTGCCGCTCAGGCCGGTGCGCTCGGCGTTGAGGGCCAGGGCCCGCTCGCCGACCAGCAGGTCCTGGGCCACCCGGACGTCGCGCGCTCCGGCCGCGACCGCGCCGAGGGTGAGCGCGCCGTACGCGTCGTCGACGACGACCACCCGCTGCCCGGTCAGGTCCCCGGCGGTGTCGAGCAGCAGCCGGTCGGTGGCGTCGACGGCGACCAGGTCCGGCGCCTCGACGTCGGGCTCCCGCCGCAGCTGCGCGAGCACCTCGTCGGGGGTCACGTGGCGGCGACGAAGGAGGCGACGACGCGGCCCAGCTCCGGGCCGACGTCCTCCTGGAGGAAGTGCCCGCCGCCGCGCAGGGTCGTGTGCGGCACGCCCCGGGCGCCGGGCACCAGCCGCTGGAAGACGCGGTCGCCGCCGCCGGTGATCGGGTCGGAGTCGGAGAAGGCGGTGAGCAGCGGTTTCTCCCAGCGGGTGAGGACCTCCCACGCGGCCCGGTTGGCGGCCGCGGCGGGGTCGTCGGGCGCCGTCGGCACGAGGCTCGGGAAGACGCGGGCGCCGGCCTTGGACGCCTCGTCGGGGAACGGCGCGTCGTAGGCGGCGACCACCTCGGGCGGCAGGTCGGTGACCGTGCCGTTGGCGACGACCCGGCCGACGTCGAACGCCCGCGCGGTGGCGGCGAACCGCTGCCAGGCGAGGAAGGCCTCGCTCATCGGGGCGTCGCCGGTGGGCAGGCCGGTGTTGGCGACGACGACCCGCGCGAACCGGTCGGGGTGCTCCGCCACCAGGCGCAGGCCGACCAGCCCGCCCCAGTCCTGGCCGACCAGCGTGACGCCGGCCAGGCCGAGACCCTCGAACAGCGTCTGCCGCATCCACTCGACGTGCGCCGCGTAGCTGTAGGCGGCCGGGTCGGTGGGCTTGTCGGAGCGGCCGAAGCCGACCAGGTCGGGGGCGACGACGCGCAGGCCGGCGGCCGTGAGCTCCGGGATGACGTGCCGCCAGAGGAAGGACCAGGACGGCTCGCCGTGCAGCAGGACGACGACCTCGCCGGAGGCCGGGCCGACGTCGACCACCGCGACCCGCAGCGGCGTGCCGTCCCCGCCGTCGACGGTGACGTACGTGGGCGGGTACGGGAAGTCCGGCAGCGCGGCGAACCGCTCCTCCGGCGTGCGGACGACGTCCACGTGACCCTCCGGGGCTCAGACGCCGGGGAGGCCGACCGGGCAGCTCACGCCGGTCGAGTGCACCGGGCAGTACCCGTTCGGCACCTTGTGCAGGTACTGCTGGTGGTGGTCCTCCGCGTAGAAGAAGTCGCCGAGCGGGGCGATCTCGGTGGTGATGTCGCCGTAGCCGGCCTCGTGCAGCCGGGCCTGGAACCGGTCGCGGCTGGCGCGGGCGGCGGCCTCCTGCTCCGGCGTCGCGACGTAGACCGCCGAGCGGTACTGCGTGCCGACGTCGTTGCCCTGCCGCATGCCCTGGGTGGGGTCGTGGTCCTCCCAGAACACCGTGAGCAGCTGCTCGTAGCTGACGACGGCGGGGTCGAACACGACGAGCACGACCTCGGTGTGGCCGGTCCGCGCGGAGCAGACCTCCTCGTAGGTCGGGTTGGGCGTGTAGCCGCCCGCGTAGCCCGCGGCCGTGGACCAGACGCCCGGCACCTGCCAGAAGACCTTCTCGACGCCCCAGAAGCAGCCCGCGCCGAAGGCGGCGGTCCGCATCCCCCCGGGGAACGGCGGCCGGATGCGGTTGCCGTTCACCGCGTGGGTCTCCGGGACGTGCGGCAGCGGGTCGGGACGACCCGGCAGCGCGTCCTCCGGCGACACCGGCTGGGTCTTGTACCGGGAGAACGACATGATCCGAGCCTAGGACCGCCGCACCACCCGGCGGCGCGACCGCGTCCCGACGGCGGCAGGATCAGCCGCGGACCCGGATCGACGACGCAGGGAGCGACCGTGCCGATCACCGCCCGCGAGTGGCACCTGGCCGCCCGTCCCCACGGCGAGCCCACCCCCGACGACTTCCGGCTGGTCGAGGTCGAGCACCCGGACCCGGCCGAGGGCCAGGTGGTGGTGCGGATGGTCGCCATGTCGGTGGACCCGTACATGCGCGGGCGGATGCGGCTGGGCCCCTCGTACGCGGCGCCGTGGGAGGTCGGCGAGGTGATGAAGGGCGGCGCCGTCGGCCGCGTCGTCGAGTCCCGCTCCCCCGACGTGCCCGAGGGCGCGCTGGTGCTCACCGACGCCGCCTGGCGCGACGTCGCCGTCCTCGACGCCCGCGCGGTCCGGCAGCTGCCGGCCACCGAGGACCTGCCCCTGACCTACTCCCTCGGCGTCCTCGGGATGCCGGGGCTGACCGCCTGGGCCGGGCTGTTCCGGGTGGCCGCCTTCCGGGAGGGCGACGCCGTGTTCGTCTCCGGCGCGGCCGGGGCGGTGGGCAGCGCGGTCGGGCAGTTCGCGAGGCTGCGCGGCGCCTCGGCGGTGGTCGGCAGCGCGGGCAGCCCGGACAAGGTGGCGTGGCTGCGCGAGATCGGCTTCACCGCCGCCTTCGACTACCACGACGGGCGGGTGAAGGACCTGCTCGCGCAGGCCGCGCCCGACGGCGTCGACGTCTACTTCGACAACGTCGGCGGCGAGCACCTCGACGCCGCGCTGGGTGCGCTGCACGTGCACGGCCGGGTGGCGATCTGCGGCGCCATCTCGGGCTACAACGCCACCGAGTCGGTGCCCGGGCCGAAGAACTTCAGCTCGCTGATGATCGCCAAGCGGCTCGCGGTCACCGGGCTGCTCGTCGGCGACCACACCGACCTGCACGGCGAGTTCACCGAGACGGTGTCCGGCTGGATCCGGTCGGGACAGCTCGCCGTCCGCGAGACCGTCTACGAGGGCCTGGAGAACGCCGTGCCGGCCTTCCTCGACCTGCTCAAGGGGGCCAACACCGGGAAGATGGTCGTCCGGCTGGGGCCCGACCCGGATTGAGGCGGGACGGCACCGGGAAGGGGCCGGACATGTGGCTGCTCCTCACCCGCCGGCTGCGGGTCTGGTTCATCGTGACCGTCCTCGTCCCGCTGGGCACCGGGCTGCTCCGGCGTGCCGGGCTCGCCCTCGAGCGGCGGACCGGGCCGACCCAGCTCAGCCGCGGGCTGCTGCGGGCCGGCGACCTCGGCGACCGGGCGCGGGCGCGGCTGCGCGGCGGTGGCCGACGGCGCCGGTGACCACCGCGGAGCGGGTCCCGGCACTCGACCACCTGCCGGCGACCGCGCCCACCCGCGCGGTCGCCGTCTTCGCGCACGGGGGCACGGTGGCCAGCATCGAGCCGCCGCGGGAGCGCGCGCTGTCCCTGGTGCGGATGCGGGCGATCCAGGAGGCGGTGTCCCGCGCCGCGGCCGGGCGGGGCGTGGAGACCTACCTGGTCCGCTACCGCGTGGCGGGCTGGAACGGAGCCGCCGCCGACGCGCACGCCGACGTCCGCTGGGCGCTGGACCGCGTGCGTGAGCGGCACGGCGACGTCCCGGTGGTGCTGGTGGGGCACTCGATGGGCGGCCGGGCGGTGCTGCGCGCCGGCGACGACCCGTCGGTGACCGCGGTCTGCGGGCTCGCGCCGTGGACGCCGC
The DNA here is from genome assembly GCF_054050655.1 of Geodermatophilus sp. SYSU D00663. Classification (NCBI taxonomy): domain Bacteria; kingdom Bacillati; phylum Actinomycetota; class Actinomycetes; order Geodermatophilales; family Geodermatophilaceae; genus Geodermatophilus; species Geodermatophilus sp. SYSU D00663. The sequence continues at coordinate 86,271 of NZ_JBJGZT010000006.1, forward strand.
CGGGGGAGCCGGTCGGCCACCTGCGCGGCCGCACCGTCGTCCTCGCCCACGGCCGCGGCGACCGCTGGGTGCCGGCGCGGCTGTCGGCGGACTTCGCCGTGCGCGCGCACCGGGCCGGCGCGCGGGTCGCGCGGTTCACCCTGCCCGGGGGGCACGGCATGGTGCGCCGGGTCGGCCGGTGGCACGCGCTGGTCCGCGACGTCGTCCTGGCCGGGGCCGGTCTGGCCCCGTGGCGCGCCGACCTGGAGGACGCGCTGGGCGCCCCGGACGGGGAGGGGCTCGCCGTCCCGCTGTGAGACCCGCGGCGGCACCGGGTAGGGGCCGCCGGTGGAGGAAGTGCTGGCCGACGTCGTCGGCGTCATGGTCGCCGTCGTCGAGGCGTGCGGGGCCGTGGTCATCGTCGTCGGCGCGCTGTGGGCCTTCGCCCGCTTCCTGTAGGTGGGGCTGCGCCGCGGCGGGTCGTCGGCCTTCGTGCCGGTCCGTCTCACCCTGGGCCGGTTCCTCGCCCTGGGCCTGGAGTTCCAGCTGGCCAGCGACGTGCTGCGGACGGCGGTCGCGCCGAGCTTCCGCGAGCTCGGGCAGCTGGCGGCGGTCGCGGCGATCCGCACGGCGCTGAACTGGTTCCTGTCGAAGGAGATCGCCGAGGAGCGGCGGCAGGTGGCCGAGGAGACCGGTGCGCCGGCGCCCGACCCGGCGTCGGCGGAGCACCGCGGGCGCGGGGTGTGACCTCGCTCGGCCCCGTTCCCGGGCTGCTGGCCCTCGGCGTCAGCGGGCTCGCCCTGGTCGCGGGGGTGGTGGCGCTCGCGAGCACCCGGCGCCCGCGCCTCGCCCTCGCGGTGTTCCTGGACCTGCTGCTCGCGGCGGGGCTGCTGCGCCTGGCCACCGAGCCGACGTGGTCGTCGGTGGGCACCGCGGCCGCCGTCGTCGCGCTGCGCCGGGTGATCGGCGCGGGCCTGCGGGCGGGCGGCCGGGCCCTGTCCCCGCCCCCGTCCCGCACGACCCCGGACAGGACCCGATGACCCATCCCCTCGGCGCCGGGCTGCGCCGCGTGCACCGCCCACCACACCGGCGAGGACGCCGGCGCCGTCCCGGTGCTGGCCCGGCGGTTCCCGGAGCTGCAGCCGGTGCTCGACGAGATGGCCGAGGACCACGTGGGGATCTCCGGCGTCCTCGCCCGCGTCGAGGAGCTGGCCGGCGAGCTGGCCGCGACCGGCTCCCCGGATCGGCGGCCGGCCTCCTGGGGGACCGGCCGCCGTCTCCTCAGGAGAACAGCGCGCTGTAGCCGTTGAGCGCGGGCTGGCCGCCGAGGTGGGCGTAGAGCACGGTCGACGACGGGTCGATCTCGCGGCGGCCGACCAGGTCGAGCAGCGCGGCCATCGACTTCCCCTCGTACACGGGGTCGGTGACCATGCCCTCGGTGCGGGCGGCGGTCTCCATGGCGCGGATCGTCGCCGCGTCGGGGATGCCGTAGACGCCGCCGTGGTAGCGCTCGTCGAGCTCGACGTCGTCGAGGGTCAGCTCGCGCTGCACGCCGATCGCCCGCGCCGTCCGCTGGGCGATGCGCAGCACCTGGTCGCGGGTCTCGGCGGGCTTGGCGGAGGCGTCGACGCCGAGCACCCGCCGCGGCCGGCCGCCCTGCTCCTCGAGCAGCGCGAACCCGGCGACCATCCCGGCCTGCGTGGACCCGGTGACCGAGCAGACGACGACGGTGTCGAAGAAGACGCCGAGCTCGGCCTCCTGCTGCGCCACCTCCAGCGCCCAGTTGGCGAACCCGTGCCCGCCGAGCGGGTGGTCGCTGGCGCCGGCCGGGATGGCGTAGGGCCTGCCGCCGCGCGCCTCGATCTCGGCGAGCGCGGCCTCCCAGCTCTCCTTGAACCCGATGCCGAACCCGGCCCTGACCAGCCGCACGTCCGCCCCGGCGAGCCGGCTGACCAGGATGTTGCCGACCTTGTCGTACACGGCGTCGGGCCAGTCGACCCAGCTCTCCTGCACCAGCACGCACGACAGCCCGGCGTGCGCGGCGACGGCGGCCACCTGCCGGGTGTGGTTGCTCTGCACGCCGCCGATCGAGACGAGGGTGTCGCAGCCCCGGGCGAGCGCGTCGGCGACGAGGTACTCGAGCTTGCGGGTCTTGTTGCCGCCGTAGGCGATGCCGGAGTTGCAGTCCTCCCGCTTGGCCCAGACCCCGGCGCCGCCGAGGTGCGCGGTGAGCCGGTCCAGCCGGTGCACCGGCGAGGGGCCGAACAGCAGCGGGGTGCGGGGGAAGTCAGCGAGGGTCGTCATGGGGGTCCTCCAGTTCGGACAGCAGGGCCGTCCAGATCTCGGTGGTGGTGGCGACGGCGGCGTCGACGTCAGCGGCCTCGCAGGCGGCGATCAGGCGCTCGTGCAGGGCGACGGACCCGCGGCCGTGCGCCGCGGCGAACCGGGCCCGCTCCAGGCGGCGGACGGCGGGGGTGAGCCGCTCGACGGTCGCGGTCAGCGCGGTGTTGCCGGCCCGGTCGAGCAGCACGCCGTGCAGCTCGTCGTCGGCGGCCAGCGCCGCGTCGAGGTCCCCGGCGTCCACGGCCGCGGCGAAGCGCTCGTTGGCCGCGCGCATCGCGGCGACGTCGTCGCCGGTCACCCGGCCGGCCGCCTCCCGGGCGGCCAGCTCGTGCATCGCCCGGACGACGACGGCGGCGTCGTGCACCTGCCGCGGCCGCAGCGGGGTGACCCGCGTGTGGCTCTGCGGCTTGGCCTCGACCAGCCCCTCGTCGACGAGCTTGGCCAGCGCGGCACGCACCGGCGCCACCGACAGGCCGAGGCGGGTGGCCAGCTCGGTGTCCTTGACGACGGCGCCGGGCGCGAGGTCGCCGCTGACGATCGCGGACCGGATGCGGGCCAGCGCCTGGTCGCGCAGCAGCACCCGTCCGACGGGCACGAGCGGAGCGGTCACAACTGACATCTCAGATGTCAGATGTCGTGGCGTCAACCCCCGGGCGCCTTCCGCGCGCGGAAGGCGGGAAACCGGCGCCCGGTGGCAGGCGCGGGCCTCGTCGGGGCGGGGGCCGGGCCGCACGATCCCGGACATGGACTGGAACACCGAACCCGCCGACGCGGCTGCGCACTTCGCCCGCCGGCTGACCGTGGAGACCGACGTGTCCGACGTCCACGCCGCGCTGCGCTCGGGTGAGCCGGGCTTCGTGCTGCTGGACAGCCGCAGCGGGGAGGCGTGGGACCAGGGGCACGTGCCCGGCGCCGTCCACCTGCCCGGCCGCGAGGTCGCCGCGCGCGCGGAGGCCGAGCTGGACCGGTCCGTCCCGGTGGTCACCTACTGCTGGGGCCCCGGCTGCAACGGGGCCACCCGCGCGGCGCTGGCGCTGGCGCTGCTCGGCTACCGGGTGCGGGAGATGATCGGCGGCTTCGAGTACTGGGCGCGGGAGGGGCTGCCGGTCGAGACCGCGGACGGCCTCACCCGCCCGGACGTCGACCCGCTGACCGCGCCGGTCAGCTGCGGGTGCTGAGGTCGGGGACGTCGTCGTCGGCCAGGCGGGCCCACAGCAGCTCGTCGTGCTTGACGCCGTCGCCGTAGCGGAACGAGCGGCGCAGCCGGCCCTCGAAGGTGAACCCGGCCTTCTCCGCCACCCGGCCCGACGCCGGGTTCTCCACCGCGTGCACCAGCTCGACCCGGTCGACCGGCAGCGCGGCGAAGCCCCAGCGCAGCGCGGCGTCGACGGCGCGGGGGGCCACCCCGCGGCCGCGCGCCGCCGGCACCGTCCAGTAGCCCACCTCGGCGTCGCCCTGGTCGAGGTCGATCGAGTGCAGGTTGACCGAGCCGAGCAGCTCGCCGCCGGCGGCGTCGACGACGGCCCAGGCGGCGATCCGCCCGCTGCTCCAGTCGGCGCGGCGGGCCACCCAGATCCGCGCGTCCTCGAGCGTTGCCACCCGGCCCGGGTTGCTCCACACGGTCGTGGCCGGGTCGGTGAGCGCGGCGTGGACGGTCCCGGCGTCGCCGGCCCGCCACGGGCGCAGGCGCAGCGGGCCGGCGGGCACCTCGACGGGGGCGGGGACGACGTCGGTCACGCCCCCGATCGTGCCGGAGGGCTCAGTCCTCCCCGGAGCCCGGCTCGGCCATCTTCCGGTTGAGCTTGGCCGCCACGTTGCCCGGCGTGATCGCCGACAGCCGGCCCATCGCCTTGCTGGCCAGCGACCCGGCGAACACCGACGCCTCGCCCTTCATCAGGCCCTCGAAGCCCTGCCGGGCGACCTGCGCCGGGTCGTCCTTGGCGTCGGTGGCGCCCAGCCGGGTGTCGGTGAGGTCGCCGCGGTCGAAGAACTCGGTGTCGGTGGGCCCGGGCAGCAGGGCGGTCACGCTGACGCCGCGGTCGGACAGCTCCTCGCGCAGCGACAGCGCCAGGTGCTGGGTGAACGCCTTGCTGGCCCCGTAGACGGCCTGGAAGGGCTGGGGCGCCTGCGAGGCCACCGACGAGGTGATGAGGATCCGGCCCTCACCACGGGCGGCCATGTCCTGCGCGACGGCCTTGCCGACGTGCACCGTCGACCCGCAGTTGAGCGCGACGATCTCCAGCTCCCGCGACAGGTCGGTGTCGGTGAACGCCCCGCCGACGCCGACCCCGGCGTTCAGCGCGGCGGCGGCCAGCGGACGACCGGCGCCGCGGACGGCCGCCACCAGCAGCTCGCAGCCCTCGTACCGCGACAGGTCGGCGCGGACCGGCGAGACGTGCGCCCCCAGGCCGCGCAGCGTCTCGGCGGCGGCGTCCAGCTCGTCGTCCTCGGCCGCGACGATCAGGTCGAAGCCGTTCTCGGCGAACTGTCTGGCCAGCTCCAGGCCGATGCCGCTGGAGGCTCCGGTGACGAGGGCGAGGGGGCGGTCGGTGGGCAGGGTCACGGGGACTCCCGGGGGTCGGTCGCGGGCTGCGGTCGCCCCGGTCATGCCCGGTCCGGCGGGGACCGACCCATCCGCTCAGACCGCGACGGAGACCCCGATCCCGCCGCGGGTGTCGGCGCCGTGGCGGGCGATCTCGGCGTCGAGGTCCAGCGGGCGGGTCGTCATGGCCTGCGCGCGGACGTCGTCGGTGACCCGGTCGGCGGGGAGCAGCCAGGAGACCTCGAACTCCAGGCCGTCGGGGTCCTGGGCGTAGAGGGCCTTGGTGGTGGCGTGGTCGGAGGCGCCGACCAGGGCCCCGGCGGCGGCCAGGGCGTCGCGGACCCGGGCCAGCTCGGCGAGCGTGTCCACCTCCCAGGCCAGGTGGTACAGCCCGACGGTCGAGCGGCCGGCCTGCGACGGCCCGGCGCCGGCCCCGGCGGCGAACAGGCCGAGGTCGTGGTCGTTGGTCGACGCCTCGGCCTGCAGGAACACCGCCCGGCCGGGGATCTCCGCCTTGACCCGGAAGCCGAGCACGTCGCGGTAGAAGGCGGTGCTGCGCTCGACGTCGCGGACGTGGAGGACGGCGTGGTTGAGGCGCTGGACCGGCATCGCGGGCTCCTGGTGCGGGGAGGACGGGTGCACCTCCGCGGAGGTGCGCACCCAGTGTGCGCGGGGATCGATGAACGTTCAAGCAGTTGCGCGGCGGGACGACGGGGTAGGGGGCCCGGCATGGACCACTCACGCGCACCCGTCCTCGAGGCCCTGCAGGAGTTCCGCCGACGCGGCGACGTCGTCTACGGCCCGCCGGGGCACAAGCAGGGCCGCGGCGTGGACCCGCGGGTGCTGGAGGTCGTCGGTGCCGACGTCTTCCGCAGCGACGTCCTGTCGCTCAACGGGCTCGACGACCGGCGGGAGTCGCAGGGCGTGGTCACCCAGGCCGAGGACCTCATGGCTGACGCCGTCGACGCCGACCGGGCGTTCTTCTCCACCTGCGGCAGCTCGCTGTCGGTCAAGAGCGCGATGATCTCCGTGGCCGGGCCGGGCGAGACCATGCTGGTCAGCCGCAACGCGCACAAGTCGGTGGTCGCGGGGCTGATCATCAGCGGCATCCGGCCGGTCTGGGTGCACCCGCACTTCGACGCCGAGCGGCAGCTGGCCCACCCGCCGGAGCCCGAGGACGTCCGGCGCGCGCTCGACGCCCACCCCGAGGCCAAGGGCATGCTGCTGATCACCCCGACCGACTGGGGCACCTGCGCCGACGTCGCCGGCGTCGCCGAGGTGCTGCACGGGCGGGACCTGCCGCTGATCGTGGACGAGGCCTGGGGCGCCCACCTGCCCTTCCACCCCGACCTGCCGGCCTGGGGCATGGACGCCGGCGCCGACGTCGTGGTCACGAGCGTGCACAAGATGGGCGGGGCGGTCGAGCAGTCGTCGGTCTTCCACCTCCGCGGCGACCGGGTGGACCCCGACGTGCTCAAGCAGCGCGAGGACCTGCTGGGGACGACGAGCTCCTCGGCGCTGGTCTACCTGACCCTCGACGGCTGGCGGCGGCAGATGGTCGAGCACGGCCGCGAGCTGCTGGGCGCGGCGATCGAGCGGGCCGGCCGGGTCGCGGAGGCGGTCCGGGGCACGGCGGGCCTCCGCCTCATGGGCCGCGAGGTTGTCGGCCCCGGGATGGCCTTCGACCTCGACCCGCTGGTGCTCACGATCGACGTCCGGGAGCTGGGGATCACCGGCTACCAGGCCGGGGACTGGCTGCGCGCCGAGCGGCACGTCGACATCGGCTCGGCCGACGCCTGCCGGATCAGCGCCCGCCTCACCCACGCCGACGACGACGCGACGGAGGCGACGCTGGTCGAGGCGCTGCGCGCGCTCGTCGACGGCGCGGGCTCGATGGAGCGCCCGCCGCGGGTCGACCTGCCCGAGCCGCGCGCCCTGGAGCTGGAGAACGCCATGACCCCGCGGGACGCCTTCTTCGGCCGCGTCGAGCAGGTGCCGATCGCGGAGGCGGCCGGCCGCGTCGTCGCGGAGATGATCAGCCCCTACCCGCCGGGCGTGCCGGTGCTCGCACCGGGCGAGCGGGTCAGCCAGGAGGCGCTGGACTACCTGACCAGCGGGGTCGAGGCCGGGATGCTCGTCCCCGACGCGGCCGACCCGACGATGAAGAGCCTGCGGGTCGTCATCGAGTGAGTGGGCACCGCAGCGAGCGCCGGCGAGCGAGGAGCGGAGCGAACGGGCCGCGGAGCGGCGGGATGAGCACCGAGTGAGTGAGCATCGCAGCGAGCGCCGGCGAGCGAGGAGCGGAGCGAACGGGCCGCGGAGCGGCGGGATGAGCACCGAGTGACGGTCACGGTCGCGGTCGACGACGCCCTGCGCCCGCTGCTGCCGGCGCGGGACCGGGCGTCGGGCCGGCGGGTGCTCGCCGCCGACCCCGACGCGACCGCGGGCCACCTGGTGCAGGCCGCCGGCGTCCCGCTGACCGAGGTGGGCGAGCTGCTCGTCGACGGCGTCCCCCTGTCCCGGGACGCGCGGCCGCCGCCGGGCGCGACCGTCGTCGTCCGTCCCGTCCCCCGGCCCCAGCCGGTGCCGCCCGGGGGCTTCCTGCTCGACGTCGGGCTGGGCGCCCTGGCCCGGCGGATGCGGCTGCTGGGCCTGGACGCCGCGTGGTCGCCGGAGGCCCGCGCCCCGGACGCCGACGACGCCGAGCTGGTCGCGGCCGCCGTCGCCGAGGACCGGGTGCTGCTCACCCAGGACCGCGGGCTGCTCATGCGCCGCGCGCTGGCGGCGGGCGCCTGGGTGCGCGGCGCGGCGCCCGACGAGCAGCTCGCCGACGTCCTCGACCGCTTCCGCCCGCCGCTCGCACCGCTCACCCGCTGCCCGGCCTGCAACGGCGTGCCGGTCGCCGTCGACGCCGCCGCGGTGGCCGGCGAGCTGGAGCCGGGCACCCGGCGCACCGCGACCGACTTCTCCCGCTGCCCGGACTGCGGCCGCGTCTACTGGCGCGGAGCGCACGCCCGCCGGATCGACGCCCTCGTCGAGCGCGCGCGGCGGCTCACCGCCGGCTGACCCAGGACAGCCTCACCTCGGCCCGCGGGGGCCACGTCCTGGCCCCACCGTGACACCCGGGGCGGGCAGAGCGGGGGGCAGGAACCCCCGTCCCGTCCCCTGCGAGGCCCCCGTGTACCTGTCGAAGACCGAGGCCGCCGTCCTGCCGACGACGCTCGTCGGCACCCCCAGGACGCCCCCGCCGGCCGCCACCGGGCGCCGGCGCGTCTGGCCGCTGCTCGGCCCGGCCTTCGTCGCCGCCGTCGCCTACGTCGACCCGGGCAACTTCGCCACCAACTTCTCCGGCGGCGCCTCGTTCGGCTACACGCTGCTGTGGGTGATCGTCGCGGCCAACCTCATGGCGATGCTCATCCAGAGCCTCACCGCCAAGCTGGGCCTGGCCACCGGCCGCGACCTCGCCACCAACTGCCGGGAGCGGCTGCCGAGGCCGGTCACCTGGGGGCTGTGGCTGCAGGCCGAGGCGGTCGCCATCGCCACCGACCTCGCCGAGATCGTCGGCGGCGCGGTGGCGCTGAACCTGCTGTTCGGCGTGCCGCTGCCGATCGGCGGGGTCATCACCGCCGTCGTCGCCTTCGTCCTGCTCGGCGCCCAGTCGCGGGGGCACCGGCCGTTCGAGCGGGTCATCACCGGGCTGCTGCTGGTCATCGGCGCCGGGTTCGCCTACACGCTGGTCGGGTCGGGGATCGACGTCGGCGGGCTGGCCGGCGGCATGGTGCCCTCCTTCGACGGCCCGGAGAGCCTGGTGCTGGCCGCGGGCATCCTCGGCGCCACGGTCATGCCGCACGTCATCTACGTGCACTCCGCGCTGACCCCGGGCCGCTACGGCGACGTCGTCACCGCGGGCCGGACCGAGCAGGGACGGCGCCGGCTGCTGCGGGCCCAGCGGATCGACGTCCTGGTGGCCATGGGGCTGGCCGGGCTGGTCAACGCGGCGATGCTGGTCATCGCCGCGCAGCTGTTCACCGCCGACGACGGCATCGCGTCGCTGGAGAGCGTGCACGCGGGCCTGGGCGACCAGCTCGGCGCCGGCGCGGCGCTGGCCTTCGCCGTCGCGCTGCTGGCCAGCGGGTTCGCCTCCTCCTCGGTCGGCACGCACGCCGGGCAGGTCGTGATGGCCGGGTTCCTCAAGCGGCACGTCCCGGTGCTCGTCCGCCGGCTGGTCACCCTCGCCCCGGCGCTGGCCGTGCTCGTCCTCGGCGGCGACCCCACCACCGCGCTGGTCTGGTCGCAGGTCGTGCTCAGCTTCGGGATCCCGTTCGCGCTGGTGCCGCTGCTGTGGCTGACCAGCCGCCGCGACCTCATGGGCGGCTGGGTGAACCGGCGCGTGACCACGGTGGCGGGTTCGGTGGTCGCCCTGCTGATCATCGGCCTCAACGCCCACCTGCTGGTGGGCCTGGTCCTCTGAGCCGGCCGCGGGCCTCAGGCGGGTTCCGGGACCCCGCCGGGGTCACCGCCGGGATCGTCCGGCGTCGGCTCGACCGGCGCCGGCGGCAGGGGCTCCGGCGCGTCGGGGAGCAGCTCGCCCGGGTCGTCGGGGACCGGCTCCGTCGGGTCGATGACCGGTTCCGGTTCTGGGATCGGCGAGACCATCCGCCGAGTCAACCAGCGGGTCCGGTCAGGCGCGACGGGTCAGGAGCGGGCGGCGGCGAGGTCGGCGGTGGCCCGGACGTCGTCGGCGGTCGGGGACGCCCTGGCCGTCGTCGGCCACCGGCTGGACCGGCTGTCCGGCCCGCGCGCCGGGGACTGATCAGGCGACCGCCGTCCCCAGCACGTGCGGGCTGGCCGGCACCCGGACGCGCGCGGGCGGGAAGTCGAAGCGCCGCACCCGCCGCACCGTGAAGCCTGCGCGCTCGATGTCGGCGACCTGGTCGGTGGCGGTGTGGCAGCCCCCCGCGAACAGCGGCCAGACGGTGGCGTCGACCAGGCGCTGCACCCGCCGCAGCCGCCGGTCCTCGGCGACGGTGTGCTCGAGGAACCGCAGCTCCCCGCCGGCACCCAGCACCCGGCGCAGCTCGCCGAGCGCCCCCGCCCGCTCCCGGATGCTGCACAACACCAGGCACAGCACCGCGGCATCGGCCGCGCCGTCGGGCAGCGGCAGCGCGTCGGCCGTGCCGGCGTGCACCTCGACGGCGACACCGGCCGTCCCCGCCGCCCGCTCGGCCGCGGCCCGCAGCCGCGGCTCGGGCTCCACCGCGACGACGCGGGTGACCGCCGGCGGGTAGTGGCGGAAGTTCAGCCCGTTGCCGCACCCGACCTCGACCACCACGCCGGTCAGCCCGGCGAGCAGCTCGCGGCGCAGGTCGGCCATGCCGGCCTCCTCGAGGCGCCGGCTCACCCGGTTGTAGCAGCGGCTGAAGACGGGGCGGGGGCGATCGGTCGCCATGCGGCACGGTCCCGGCGACGCCGGGACCGCGTCAAGCGGGCAGGCGCGTCGACCAGGTGGACAGCCCGCCGGCGCGCACGAAGCCGAGCGCCTCGTTGACCGCGACCATCGGCCGGTTGGTGTCGGAGTTGTACGTGCTGATCCGCCGGACCTCGGGCAGCGTCGCGGCGAGCTCGCGCAGGACCGCGGTCTTCACGCGGGCGCCGAGGCGGTGGCCGCGGTGCTCGCGCAGGACCAGGGTGGCGCCTTGGTGGGCGCGCTCGGGCTGCGCGAGCGGCACGTGCAGCTCGGTGAAGGCGACCAGCCGGCCGTCCCGAACCGCGCCGGCGGACAGGACGGTGCGGCCGCGGTCCAGGACGACGGTCTCCTGCTCCCGGACCCGGGCGGCGTCCCAGTCCTCCTCGCCGACCGGCACGTCCCCGCTCGGTGCGTCCGTCGACATCCGGCGGCCGAGCAGCGCCCGGTCCTCGAGCAGCCTGTCCGGCGTCCGGTCCCGCCAGGTGAGCACCTCGTAGCCGGCGCTCGCGGCGGCCGCCCCGGCCTCCAGGGCCGCCAGCCGGTCCTCGTCCACGGGCAGCAGCAGGTCGCGGCGGATCTCCTGCAGGCCGCAGGTCCACCCGTGCGCCTGCGCGAAGGCGCGGCCGGCCGTGCCCGGCCCGGGCTCGTCGACCTCGGCCACCAGCGACGAGCGCCCGGCCGCCGCGGCCAGCCGCGCCGCCTCCGCCAGCAGCGCGGTGCCGACGCCGCGCCGGCGGGCGGCGGGATGCACGGCGACGTCGACGTACGCCACCGAGGTGTTGTCGCGCACCGGCAGCAGCAGGCGCAGGGCGCCGACGACGGCGCCGTCGGCGACCGCGGCCCGGTGGGTGCCCCGCAGCGCGCCGCCCGGGGTGGTCAGCCGCCGGCCCAGCGCGACGTGGTCGCTCGCCGGCCGCGGGGCCTCGCCGGGACGGTCGGCGCGCTGCGCCGCCGCCCAGACCCCGCACCAGGCGGCGAACCGGGCGTCGTCGGGGCCGGTCCGCACGATCTCCACCCGTCCGTCCTATCGGGGGGCGCAACGGGATTCCCGCGGGCGGCGGGGCTCAGGCGGGCCAGGTACCGGCGAAGTGGTGCACCGGGCCGTGGCCGGAGCCGATGCCCAGCGACTCCCCCGCCTGCAGCGCCCGCTGCAGGAAGTCGCGGGCCTGCTCGACCACCGGCTCCCAGCGCCCCGGCCCGCCGACGCCGCGGGCCACCAGCGCCGCGATCGCCGAGGACAGCGTGCAGCCGGTGCCGTGGGTGGCGGTGGTGTCGACCCGCGGCCGCCGGGTGACGACGACGCCGTCGGCGGTGGCCAGGACGTCGACGCTCTCCGCCCCGCCGAGGTGCCCGCCCTTGGCCAGCACCGCGCCGGGCCCGAGCTCCAGCAGCGCCTCCGCCTGGGCGGCGAGCTCGTCAACCGAGGTCGCGGGCGCGGTGTCCAGCAGCGCGGCCGCCTCGGGCACGTTCGGGGTGACCAGCTCGGCCACCGGCAGCAGCTCCGTGCGGACGGCGGCGATCGCGTCGTCGTCGACCAGCCGGTCGCCGCTGGTGGCGACCATGACCGGGTCGACGACGAGCGGCCCGGCGGCGCGACCGGCCAGGGCCGCGGCGACCGCCCGGACGACGTCGGCGGTGCCGAGCATGCCGGTCTTGGCCGCGTGCACGGTCACGTCGTCGAGCAGGGTGCGGACCTGCTCGCCCACGAACGCGCCGGGCACGGGGTGCACGCCGGTGACGCCGCGGGTGTTCTGCGCGGTCAGCGCGGTGAGGACGGCGGTGCCGTAGACGCCGAGCGCGCTGAACGTCTTGAGGTCGGCCTGGATGCCGGCGCCGCCGCTGGGGTCGCTGCCGGCGACGGTCAGCGCCACGGGCACCCCCGCCCGGCCGGTCACCGGGCCGCCCGCAGGGCCCGCGCCGCGGCGGCCGGGTCGGGCGCGGCGCACACCGCCGAGACGACGCAGATCCCGTCGACGCCGGTGACCAGCGGCGCCCGCTCGACGTCGATGCCGCCGATCGCCACCGACCGGAGCCCGCCGGCCGCCGCCTCCGCCGCCAGCGCCGCCACCCGCTCCGGCCCCAGGCCGGTGCCCGCGTCCGGCTTGGTGGGGGTGGACCACACCGGCCCGATGCCGACGACGTCGACGGTGCCCGGCGGCAGCGCCAGCGCGACGGCGAGCTCCTCGCCGGACCCGGCCGAGAGCCCGAGCAGCCGGTCGGGGCCGATCCGCGCGCGGACCTCGGCGGCCGGCGTGTCGTCCTGCCCGACGTGCACGCCGTCGGCGCCGGCCATCAGCGCGACCTCGACGTCGTCGTTGACGAACAGCGCCACGCCCGTGCCGGCCAGGACCTCCTTGACCGACAGCGTCAGCGCGTACAGCTGCCGGCACGACGCCGTCTTGTCCCGGACCTGCACCGCGGTCACCCCGCCGGCCACCGCCGCCCGGACGACGTCGGGCACGCCCCGGGGCCCGGCCAGCGCCGTGTCGGTGACCAGGTAGAGCGTGGGGTCGAACGCCGGCCTCACGGGTCCACCCGCGCGGCGGACAGGTCGGTGACCGCGTCGAGCGCGTCGAGCCACAGCGGCGCGAAGGTCCCCGGCCCGCCGGCGACGGCGGCCGCGGCCTCGGCGGCGAGCGCCACGTGCGCGTGCCCGGCGACCGCGCCGGTCAGCGGGTCGCCGGTCGCCGCGACGTAGGCGGCGACCACCGCGCCCAGCGCGCAGCCGGCGCCGGTGGTGCGGGTGAGCAGCACCGAGCCGCCGCCCACCCGGACGGTCCGGGTCCCGTCGGTGACGACGTCGACCTCGCCGCTGACGGCGACCACTCCCCCGGTGCGCCCGGCCAGCGCGACGGCGGCGTCGAGCGCCTCGTCGGCCTCGTTCGTGGAGTCGACGCCGCGGCCGCCGCTTCCGGCGCCGGCCAGCGCCATGACCTCGGAGGCGTTGCCGCGGACGACGGCCGGGCGCGCCTCCAGCAGCTCGGCGGCGAGCTCGGTGCGGTAGGGCAGCGCGCCGACGGCGACCGGGTCGAGCACCCACGGCGTGCCGGCGGCCGCGGCCGAGCGGGCCGCCAGCCGCATCGCCTGCGCGGTGCGCTGGTTCACGGTGCCGACGTTCACCAGCACCGCCGAGGCCACCGCGGCGAAGCCCTCGGCCTCCAGCGGCTCGTCGACCATCGCCGGGGCCGCGCCGACGGCGAGCAGCGCGTTCGCCGTCAGCGTCTGCACGACGGTGTTGGTCAGGCAGTGCACCAGCGGTGCGGCGCCCGTCAGGGCCTGACGGGCAGCGGTCAGAGCAGCGGCATCCACGCCGTGACATCCCTTCGCCAGCATGACCTGGACAGGTTCGACGGGTGTGTTCTCAGCCCGCCGGACGGCGGACACCCCGAGTCACTGCCCGCCGACGCTACCCCCGGGCCGCCAGGCGCTGTCGAAGAAGGCCACCTCGAGCTCCATCGCCCGCCGGTAGGCCCGGCGCACGGCCGGGGTGCCGGCGGCCAGCCGGTCCAGCAGCGCCTCGAGCGTGGCGGCGAGCTCCTCGAAGCCGGGGTCGGCGTAGGTGTCGACCCACTCCCGGTACGGCCCTGTTGCACGTGGAACCAGCGCCTGGCCGAGGTGCGCGTAGAGCCGCATGCACGGCGTCATCGCCGCAGCCACCTCGCCGACGTCGCCGAGCGCGGCCGTGGCCAGCAGGAACTCGGTGTAGGCGAGCGTCGCCGGGGCGGGCCGCACGGCGGCCAGGTCGATGCCCCAGCGGGCGGCGTAGCCGTCGTGCAGCCGCAGCTCCTCGCGGACGCCGGCCAGCAGGTCGGCGAAGGACTCCAGCGTCGCCCGGTCGCGGCTGTGCGCCACCCCGAGCGCGTACGCGCGGGCGAAGGCCTCGAGGAAGAACGCGTCCTGGGCGACGTACCCGGCGAACCGCTCGCGCGGCAGCGTGCCGTCGGCGATCCCGGTGACGAACGGGTGCTCCCGCGCGGCGGCGGCGAGGTCGGCGCTGCCCGCCCAGAGGTCCGCCGCGAGGGTCACGCGTCCAGCGCCATCTGCCAGAACGCGGTCTCCGCCGCGACCACCTCGAGGAAGACGGAGTCGGGCGCCCCGCCGGCCACCGCCTCCAGCCCGGCCACGTACTCGGCGAAGCCCGGCGCCGTCCAGTGCTCGACGAACTCCCGGTACGGCTCCGCGCCGGGCCGGGCGGCCGACCACGCGTCGAGGTAGGTCCGCTCGACGGTCCACAGCGCGGTGAGCGCGGTGGGCAGGTCGGCGGCGTCGAGCCGGTACAGCAGGTCCCCGTAGGCGATGGTGGCCGGCAGCTGCGGGGCGTCGAGGTCCAGCCCGCGGGCGGTGGCCTGCTCGCCGAACCAGTCCAGCTCCGCGACCAGCGCGACGCAACCGGCGGCGAGCACCCCCTGCGCCGCGCGGGGCGCCCGGGCGAGCAGCCGCGCCTGGAAGCGCAGCAGGTCGGCGACGAAGTACGCGTCCTGCACCAGCCAGGTGTCGAAGGCGGCGGGTGGCAGCGTGCCGTCGCGGACGGCGTCGAGGAACGGGTGGCGGGTGGCTCGGCCCCAGGCGTCGGCGTGGCGGACGAGCAGGTCGGCGACCGGCACGGCGCCCGACCCTACGGGGTGGCTATGGTGGCGCCGCCATGTGCGGGAGCTCGGGGCAACCGGGCTGAGAGGGCGGCTGAGCGCGCCGCCGACCGCTGGAACCTGACCGGGTAATGCCGGCGTAGGGAGCGGCCGTGAGCACCTCGGACCCTGTCCGTACCGACGCTGTCCGTACCTCGGACGCACCCCTGACCCTCGACCAGGCGCCGCCGCGCACGCTGGGCCCGGCCGCCAACCTCGGCCTGTGGGCGAACCTCGGCGTCAGCCTGCTGCTGCCGGTGGCGGCGGTGTTCGTCGTCCTGCCGGGGCGGTCGCTGGCGGTCACGCTCGCCGCGGTCGTCGTCGGCGCGGTGCTCGGGTCGGCGCTGCTCGGGCTGGTGGCCGCCGCCGGCGCGCGGGAGGGCGTGCCCGGGATGGTGTTGCTGCGCGGGCTGCTCGGCCGGCGCACCTCCTGGCTGCCGACGGCGTTCAACCTCGTGCAGTGCGTCGGCTGGGCGACGTTCGAGATCGTGGTCATCGCCGAGGCCGCCGCTCGGGTGCTGGACGCGCCGCGCTGGCCGTTCGTCGTCGCCGCCGGGGTGCTGGCCACCGCGATGGCGCTGCGGCCCCTCGGTGTCGTGCGGGTGCTCGCCCGGTACGCCGTCTGGGCCGCGCTGGCCGCCGTCGCCTACCTGTTCGTCCAGGTGCTGGCCGAGCCGCTGCCGCCGCTGGAGGGCGGCGGGGCGACGTCGTTCTGGACCGCCGCGGACATCGTCATCGCGCTGCCGGTGTCCTGGCTGCCGCTGGCCGCCGACTACACCCGCCACGCCCGCAGCGCCCGCGCCGCCGGTGTCGGGTCGGCGGTGGGCTACGGCGCCGCCACCGTCGTCATGTTCACCCTCGGCGTGCTGGCGCTGGCCGCCTACGGCAGCGCGGGCATCGACGTCATCGGCGCGCTGCTGGCCGTCCCGCTGGGCGCCGTCGCGGTGCTCGTGCTGGTCGCGGTCGAGCTCGACGAGGCGTTCGCCAACCTCTACTCGACGGCGGTGTCGGCGCAGAACGTCGTCGCGCGGCTGGACCGGCGGGTGCTCGCCGTCGCCGTGGGTGCGGTCGCGACGCTGCTCGCGCTGACCTTCGACGTCGCCGCCTACGAGCCGTTCCTCTTCCTCATCGGCGCGGTGTTCGTGCCGCTGGCCGGGGTGCTGATCGTGGCCTACTGGCTCACCCCGCGCGGGCGCTGGGACACCTCCGACACCGCGCCCGCCCGGCCGCTGTTCCTGCTGCCGTGGGCCGCGGGGTTCGTCGCCTACCAGCTGACCCTGCCCACGTACTTCCCCGGCCCGGGGGCGGGCTGGACGGCGTGGTGGAGCGCGCGGCAGGCCGACCTCGGCATCGACCCGGCCAACGGCTGGTCGGCGTCGCTGGTCGGGCTCGCCGTGGCCGTCGTCCTCACCGCGCCGCTCGTCCTGGCGGGCCACCGGCGGTGACCGACGTCGCCGTCGCGGGAGGCGGCCTGGTCGGGCTCGCGGTGGCCTGGCGGGCCGCCCGCCGCGGGCTGTCGGTGACCGTCGTCGACGACGCCCCGGGCACCGGCGCCTCCGCCGCGGCGGCCGGGATGCTCGCGCCGGTCACCGAGGCCGGCTACCGCGAGGAGCCGCTGCTGCGGCTGGGCCTGGACTCCCTCGCCCGCTGGCCGGCGTTCGCCGCGGAGCTCGAGGCCGCCGCCGGGACGCCGGTCGGGCTGCGCACCGCCGGCACGCTGGTGGTCGGGTTCGACGAGGACGACGTCCGCGAGCTCGACGCGCTGCACGCCTTCCAGGACGAGCTCGGCCTGGCCGCGCGGCGGCTGACCCCGCGCGAGGCCCGCCGCCGCGAGCCGGCGCTGGCGACCCGCGTGCGCGGCGGGCTGCTGGTCGAGGGCGACCACTCGGTGGACGGGCGGGCGGTGCACGCCGCGCTGCTGGCCGCGGCGGCGTCGGCCGGGGTGACCCTGCTGCGCGACCGGGTGGCGGCGGTCGTCGTCGACGGCGGACGGGCGGCCGGCCTGCGGCTGGCGACGGGGGACCTGCTGGCCGCCGGCGCCACGGTGCTCGCGCTCGGCGCGCGCAGCGGGCAGGTCCCGGGCGTCCCGCCGCTGCCGGTCCGCCCGGTCAAGGGCCAGGTCCTGCGGCTGGCCGGCGCGGCCGGGCTGCTCGAGGGCACCGTGCGCGCCCTGGTCCGCGGCCGGCCCGTCTACCTCGTCCCCTACGCCGGCGACCGGCTGGTCGTGGGCGCCACCAGCGAGGACCGCGGGTTCGACGCCCGGGTCACCGCCGGCGGCGTGCACGACCTGCTGCACGACGCGATCGACGTCGTCCCGGAGGTATCGGAGCTGGAGCTCACCGAGACGCTGGCCCGCTGGCGGCCGGGGACGCCGGACAACGCGCCGCTGCTCGGCCCGTCGTCGCTGCCCGGGCTGGTGCTGGCCACCGGGCACCACCGCAACGGCGTCCTGCTCACCCCGGTGACCGCCGAGGCCACCGCCGAGCTGCTGGTCACCGGCGCCCTGCCCGCGGTGGCTGCCCCGTTCACCGCCGACCGCTTCCGGAGGGACTGACGTGCAGCTGACCGTCAACGGCGCCCCGGCCGACCTGGCCGACGACGCCACCGTGGCCGACCTCGTGGCCCAGCGCGCCGCGGGTCACGACCGCGTGGCCGTCGCCCGCAACGGCGACGTCGTGCCCCGCAGCAGCTGGGCGGCGACCCGGCTGGCCCCCGGCGACGCCGTCGAGGTGCTCGCCCCGACCGCAGGAGGATGAGTGAAGGACCCCCTTCCCCCGCACCACTCGCAGGCTCGCGGTGGGACCCTGCACGGAGGCCCGGACGACGCCGCCGACCCGTTCGAGCTGGGCGGTGAGACGTTCGGCTCCCGGCTGCTGCTCGGCACCGGCGGGGTGCCCAGCCTGGAGGCGCTCGAGGCCGCGGTGCGCGCCTCGGGCACCCAGGTCGTGACCGTGGCGCTGCGGCGGGTCGAGGCGGTCGCCGGGGCAGGAGGGGCAGCCGGCTCGATGGTGCAGGTGCTCGACCGGGCCGGCGTCCGGCTGCTGCCCAACACCGCCGGCTGCAGGACCGCCCGCGAGGCGGTGCGCACCGCCCGGCTGGGCCGCGAGGCGTTCGGCACCGACTGGGTGAAGCTCGAGGTCATCGGCGACGACGTCACCCTGCTCCCCGACGCCGTCGAGCTGCTGGACGCCGCCGAGCAGCTGGTCGCCGAGGGCTTCACCGTGCTCGCCTACACGACCGACGACCCGGT
Organism: Geodermatophilus sp. SYSU D00663; assembly: GCF_054050655.1. Taxonomy (NCBI): domain Bacteria; kingdom Bacillati; phylum Actinomycetota; class Actinomycetes; order Geodermatophilales; family Geodermatophilaceae; genus Geodermatophilus; species Geodermatophilus sp. SYSU D00663. The sequence goes on from NZ_JBJGZT010000006.1 coordinate 104,477, forward strand.
GCTGGGCCGCCGCCTGGCCGACGCCGGCTGCGCCGCGGTCATGCCGCTGGGCTCGCCGATCGGCAGCGGCCTGGGCATCCGCAACCCGCACGCCATCGCGCTGCTGCGGGAGGCCGTCGACGTGCCGCTGGTCCTCGACGCCGGCATCGGCACCGCCTCGGACGCCGCGCTGGCCATGGAGCTGGGCTGCGACGCGGTGCTGCTGGCCACCGCGGTCACCCGCGCCCGCGACCCCGAGCGGATGGCGCTGGCGATGCGGCAGGCGGTGGAGGCCGGCCGGCTGGCGAAGCTGGCCGGGCGCATCCCGCGCCGCTGGCACGCCGAGGCGTCGACGCCATTCGAGGGGCTGCCCGCGCTGTGACCGTCCCCCGCCTGCTCGTCGTCACGGACCGGACGCAGGCGCGCGGCCCGCTCCCCGAGGTGGTCGCGGACGCCGTGGCGGCCGGTGCCCGGGCGGTGCTGCTGCGGGACAAGGACCTGCCACTGCCCGAGCGGGCGGAGCTGGCCCGCGAACTGCGGGCGGTGCTCGACCCGGTGGGCGGGCTGCTCGTGTGGGGCGGCGCGACCGGGGCGCCGGCGGGGGTGGCGGTGCACCTGTCCGCCGCCGACCCGGTCCCCGCCGCCCGCCCGCCGCTGCTGGGCCGCTCCTGCCACTCGGCGGCGGAGCTCGGGCGGGCGGCGGCCGAGGGCTGCGACTGGGTGACCCTGTCCCCCGTCGCGCCCACCGCCTCCAAGCCCGGCTACGGGCCGGCGCTGGGCACCGCCGGCCTCGCGGCGCTGGCCCCCGGCGCCCCGCCGGTGCTGGCGCTGGGCGGCGTGCGCCCCGGCGACGTGGCGGGCTGCCTCGCCGCCGGGGCGTCCGGCGTGGCGGTGATGGGGCCGGTGATGCGCGACCCCGCCGTCGTCGCCGCCTACTGCGCCGCGCTCGCCGCCGCCTGACGTGCCCCCGGCCGGCCGGGGAGCACCGACGGCCCCGACGACGATGCGCGAGTCGAACAGCGCGCCCCACTGCCCGGTGACCCGGTCCAGCGCCCCGGGCACCGAGGCGATGCCGCGGCCGAGCGCGAGCGACAGCGCGACCACGAGCAGCGAGCGGGTGTCCAGGCCGTCCCTGGCCAGCATCTGGACGCCGATCGCGCAGACCATGCCGAACAGGACGAGCACCCCGCCGCCGAGCACCGCGGGCGGGACGGCGGCGAGGACGGCGGCGACCTGCGGCAGCAGCGAGCGGCCGACCAGCACCAGCGCCAGGTTCGAGGTGGACATGGCCAGGACGTGCTGCAGTCCCAGCGGGACGGCGACGTTCCACGGCGGCCGGGCCATCGGGGTCGGCGGGCGCGGGGGGGGGGGGGGGGGGGGGGGGGGGGGGGGGGGGGGGGGGGGGGGGGGGGGGGGGGGGGGGGGGGGGGGGGGGGGGGGGGGGGGGGCCCCCCCCCCGGGGAGGGGAGGGCCAGCCGGGTGCTCCTCGGCCGGGTTCGTCGGTACGCCGGAGGGACTCCCGGCCCCGTGTTCCGGAGCCGTGTCGGCGACGTGGCGGTGCCGTTCCGCACTCCGCGCCTGTGACGCTGGTCGCAGCCGGGTTTACGGGACCGTCGCGCGAGCCATACGCAGGTGTTCGACTTCGCGTCCACGACCGGGCGCCGACACGAGGAGCGCACGGGGTGACACGCGGAACGGCCGGTCCTGCCTGGCCGTCGGCGTCACCCCCGCCCGCCGGGGACGGCCTGTCCTGGGAGCTGTCCGACGTCGCCGAGCTGCCCCGGGTGCGCGACGAGCTACGGCGGTCGCACGTGGCGCCCGGCTCCCCGGACGTGCGCGACCGGCTGGTCCTCGTGCTCGACGAGATGGCCTCCAACGCGCTGCGCCACGGCGGCGGCGCGGTCGAGGCGGTGGTGCGCCACACCGGGGACGCCTTCCTGGTCGCGGTGTCCGACGGCGCCGCCGGCACTCCGCCCACCCCGGCGGTCGACCGCGACCCCTCCGAGGGCGGCCTGGGGCTCTACCTCATCGCCGAGCTGTCGACGGCGCACGGCTGGTACGCGGACGACGGCACCAAGACCGTCTGGGCGGTGCTCCCTCCCAGGTGAGGTGACGGAACGGCCCTCCTGCAGGGGCCCGCCGCGGGCCTGCGAGCGGTAGGGCGCAGGAGGGTCCTCCTACTGGGGGTGCAGGCGCATGGCGACCAGGGCGACGTCGTCCTGGAGGCCCTCCGGGCGCAGCCGGGCGAGCAGCGCGTCGCCGAGCCGCTCGAGCGGGAGGTCGGCGAGGCGGGCCAGCGCGGTCCCCAGCAGGCCGATCCCGTCGTCGAGCAGCAGGTCGCGGCCCTCGACCAGCCCGTCGGTGTAGAGCAGCAGCGTCGAACCGCGGGGGACCTCCACCGCGGCCGAGCTGCGCCGGGCGCCCGGGTCGACGCCGAGCATGAGCTGGCCGCGCTCGGTGCCCAGGGTGTGCACCTCGCCGTCGGGGGTGAGCAGCAGCGGCGGCGGGTGCCCGGCGTTGGACCAGCGCAGCGTCGTCGTCCCGGCGGCACGCTGCTCCGGTGTCTGCTCGACGCGGGCGACCACCGCGGTGGCCATCGTCCGCATGCCCAGCGCGTCGACGGCGGCGTCGAGCTCGGCCAGGACGGCGTCGGGCGGGACGTCGCCGCGGTAGGCGATGCCGCGCAGCATGCCGCGCAGCTGGCCCATCGTCGCCGCGGCCTCGGTGTCGTGCCCGACGACGTCGCCGATGACCAGCACGGTCGCCCCGTCGGGCTGGAGGAACGCGTCGTACCAGTCGCCGCCGACCTGGGCGGCCTCCACCGCCGGCTGGTAGCGGACGACGATCTCGGCGTGGTCGGGCTGCGGCGGCGCGGTGAGCATGCTGCGCTGCAGGGCCTCGGCCAGCCGCCGCTGCTGGTCGAACAGCCGGGCGTTGTCCAGCGCCAGGGCGACGCGGTCGGCGACCTCGCGGGCGGCGGCGACCTCCTCGGCGCGGGCGGCCGGCCGGTCGGCGCCGCGGTAGACGCTCAGCGCGCCGAGCGTGCGCCCGCGGGCCAGCAGCGGCAGGGTGACCGCCGTCCGCGGGGCGAGGGCGTCGAAGACCTCGCGCACCTCGCCCTCGGGCAGCGTGGGGCGGATGGCCGCCGGGACGTCGTCGACGGTGAGCAGCCGGCCGGAGTGCAGCGCCCGCAGCACGGGCGCGTCGGGGGGGATCGACGCCAGCCGCAGGTCGGCGTAGGCCGACGCGGCCGCCCGCAGCGCCGGGTCGCGGTGCCAGCTCGCCACGTCGCGCATCCGGCCGTCCTCGCCGGCGGACAGCGTGAGGATCGCCCAGTCGCCGAGCACGGGGACGACGGCCTCGGCGACCCGCTGCAGCGCCGGCTCCTGGGCGCCGCCGGAGCCCAGCCACGCCGACATGAGCGCGCTGACCTCGGCGACCAGCGACAGCCGGGCGGCGCTGTCCCGGGCCCGCTGCTCGGCGGCGCGGCGCTCGGTGACGTCGAGGAAGTAGACCGACAGCCCGTCGGGACCGGGCCAGGCGCGGACCTCGTACCAGGCGTCCAGCGGCGGCGGGTAGTAGGCCTCGAAGACCCGCTCCTCGCCACCCTCCATGGCCGCCCGGTAGCTGACCTCGAAGTCGCTGCCGACGGCGGCGGGGAACAGCTCCCAGATGTCCCCGCCGAGGAGCTCGTCGCGGCCGCGGTGCAGCACCCGCTCGGCCTCGGCGTTGACGTAGGTGAAGCGCCACTCGCGGTCGAGGGCGAAGAACGCCGACCGCATCGTCTCGAGGACCCGGGACACCCGGGCGTCGCCCTCGTGCCGGTCGGTGGTGTCGATGCCGGCGCCGAGCAGCCGCACCGCCCGCCCGCGGTCGTCGGCCAGCGCGCGGCCGCGGCCCTGCACCCACCGGGTCTCCCCGGAGGGCAGCACGACGCGGAACTCGGCGTCGTAGGCGCCGACGGTGTCGATCGCCTCCTGCAGCGCGGCGAGGGTGCGGTCCCGGTCGTCGGGGTGCAGGCGCTCGGCGAAGGACTCGATCGTCCCGCCGAAGCCGTCGGCCTCGAGGCCGAAGATCGCCACCAGCTGGTCGTCCCAGGCGAGCCGGCCGGTCTCGAGGTCCCAGTCGAAGCTGCCGATGCCGGCGGCGTCGATGGCCAGCTCGAAGCGCAGCCGGGCGAAGTCGGGGTCGTCGGGCAGCACGGACAGCGGGCGGTCTGTCGCTCCCGATGGCCCCGGACGCTGCTCGGGGACGGTCACGGGAAGCGGGAGTCCATTCGGTGGGGGAGCGGTGGTCCCCGTCCTTTCTCCCATGCCGGGGCGGGGAGGACAACCGGTGTGCCAAAGTCGACACCGCGTGCCGACGCGCGGGACGGGCGCTCCCGGCGGCGCGGGCCGGCGGCGGTGCCGGTCCGGGCCGCCCGGGAGCGCCCGTCGTGTCGTCTCGTCGCGGCGCGCCCCGAGCGGGGCCGCGTCCACCGTCCTCCTCGCGGCGCCGGGCCGTGACCGTGACCGGGTCCCGCGGGCGTCCACCTCCTCCGGCGGGCCGGGCGCCTGCCTGGCCGGGTCGCGCTCGGTCAGAGACCCGGGGGGACGACGGGGCGGGTCGTCCCCCGCCGGGTACCGGCGGGACCCGGTCCTCCCGCCGCGGCGACCGTCGCCGGACAGGCCGCGCCGCGCTCGTCCGGGCCTCCCGGGAGGGTCCGCGCGCTGCACCGGGTCGGTGGGTCGGCGGGCGGTCGAGGCCGGATCGTCGTGCGGGAGCGTCTGTCGGGCGGCGGGTGGACTCCCGCTGCCGGGCGCCGCTCGCGGTGCGGTCCGGGGCCTCCCTGGAGGGTCCGCGCGCTGCACCCGGTGGGTGAGTCGGCGGGGGGTCGAGGCCGGATCGTCGTGCGGAGGGGTCTGCCCGGCGGCGGGGTGCCGCGGTGGAGGCCAGGGGCGGCCGTGGTCGGCCGGGGGTGGATCTGCTCGGGGAGCGGGCCGGCGGTCCGGCCACCCGCGGGGGGGAAGGGGGCGGCCGGGCCCGTCGAGCACGTCGACGAGGGGCGGACGCGCGTCCCCGGGGAGGGGGCGCGCTGCGGATCAGCCGGGAGCCGGTGGGGGTGGCCGGGGCGAACCCCGCGCCGGGTGCCCGCCCGGGTCGCCCCGGGTGCGCACCGCACCGGCGGTGCGCGGCGGGTCGGGCGCCCGCGCCGTCGGCCGCCCGGTGGCGGGCCGCGCCGGCCAGCCGGCCGGGGCCAGCGCCGGACCCGCGGAGCGGGGGGCGGCGGGACGGGGCGGGACCGGCCGGCCGGCGCCGGCCGGGAGCGACGCCGCGGCGGGGGAAGACGCCGCGGGCCGGATCGTGGGGGTGCTCGGCAGCTCGGTGAGCACCACGGGACCGTCCGGGACGCGAGGCCGCGGGACGGCCGGGACGGCCGGGCGGGGCCGGCCCCAGGCCAGGTGCGCGCCGTCGGGGCCGGCGCCCCAGAGCGCCAGCCGCCGGACCAGGCCGGGACCGGCCGGCGGGACGACGACGGGCGCGGTCGGCCAGGCGGCGTGGGCGCCGTCCGGGCCGGCACCCCACATGGCCAGCCGCCGGACCGAGGCCCGAAGCCGCGCGCGCCAGCGGGGGCCGGCCGCGGGGGCCGGGGTCACCGGGGCCGGGGTCACCAGGGCCGGGGTCACCAGGGCCGGGGTCACCGGGGCCGGGGCCGCCTCGGCCGCCGGGGCCGCCTCGGCCGCCGGGGCCGCGGCCGGCGGGACGGGGCGAGGCCGGGGCACGGGCACCGGGCGGGCCACCGGCAGCGGGCGCAGCGCGCGGGGGGCGCCCGGCGAGCGGGTCGTCACCGCGCGGCGCGGCCGGGACCGCCGCGGCAGCTCGTGCGCCCGGTCGAGCAGGCCGAACAGGCCGGCCAGGGACAGGTCGTCCGGCAGGGTCGCCGACGACGGGGCGGGTGCCCGGTCGATCGCCATGCCGTCCTCCTGAGGGGTCTTGGTCCGCAGCCGGGGAAGGTGCTGCGGACAGGGAGAACCGTAGGGACGGCGGGCCTCGCGGACGGCTCGTCGGGACACGTCCTGGAGACCCCGTGACGCAACCGTTGTGACGCCCTGACCAGCGCGTTGGTCACCCGGCGCTGCCGACGATCACTTGTCGACCCGTCGACGGCCCGCGAGCGTGGAGAGCCCCTGCGGGGCCTCCGGTCACGCCGGGACACGCCCCGGCGCGCCCGGCGTGTCGGGGCGTGTCCCCGGCCCGTCCCCCGCGTCCCCGGACGGTGTGGTCCGGTTGCCGGTGGGGTGCGGCCCTGCCGAGACTCGACCGGTGAGCGAGCGGGCCGCGACGGCGGCACCCGACCGGACGCCGGGCAGCACGGACGAGCCGGACACGAGGCTGCGCCGCGCCGTCACCGGGCCGCTGCTCTACCTGTTCATCCTCGGGGACGTCCTGGGCGCCGGTGTCTACGCGCTGGTCGGCGAGGTGTCCGCGGAGGTCGGCGGCGCGATCTGGGTGCCGCTGCTGGTCGCCCTGCTGCTGGCACTGCTCACCGCGGGGTCCTACGCCGAGCTGGTCACGAAGTACCCGCGGGCCGGCGGCTCGGCGGTGTTCGCGGAGCGGGCGTTCCGCTCCCCGGTGGTCGCCTTCCTCGTCGGCTTCTGCATGCTCGCCGCCGGCGTCACCAGCGCCGCGGGCCTGGCGGTGGCCTTCGCCGGTGACTACCTGACCGTCTTCCTCGACGTGCCCGCCGCCCCGGCCGCCCTGGTGTTCCTGCTGGTGGTGGCGCTGCTCAACGCCCGCGGCATCCGGGAGTCCCTGCGCGCCAACCTGGTCATGACGCTGGTGGAGACCTCGGGCCTGGTCCTCGTCGTCGTCCTCGGGGCGGTGGTCCTCGGGCGCGGCGACGGCGACCCGGGCCGGGTCGTGGAGTTCCCGCCCGGGGTGTCGGCGGCGACGGCGGTGCTGTCGGCGGCGCTGCTCGCCTACTACTCGTTCGTCGGGTTCGAGACGTCGGCCAACGTCGCCGAGGAGGTCCGCGACGTGCGGCGGGTCTACCCGCGGGCGCTGTTCGGGGCGCTGCTCACCGCGGGCGTCGTCTACGTGCTGGTCGGGCTGGCCGCCGCGGTCGTCCTCCCGCCCGCGGAGCTCGCCGGCTCCACCGGGCCGCTGCTCGAGGTGGTCCGCGCCGCCGACGCCGGCATCCCCGACGAGCTGTTCAGCGTCGTCGCCCTGGTCGCCGTCGCCAACGGCGCCCTGCTCACGATGATCATGGCCAGCCGGATGGCCTACGGGCTGGCCGAGCAGCGCCTGCTGCCGGCGGTCCTCGGCCGGGTGCTGCCGCGCCGCCGGACGCCGTGGGTGGCCATCGCCGTCACCACGCTGGTGGCCATGGGCTTGAGCCTGGCCGGGGACCTGGCCACGCTGGCCAACACGGTGGTGCTCCTGCTGCTGTTCGTCTTCGTCAGCACCAACGCCGCGGTGCTCGTGCTGCGCCGCGACCGGGTCGACGCCCCGCACTTCCGGGTGCCGCTGGTGGTGCCGGTGCTCGGCATCGCCTCGTGCCTGGTGCTGCTGTGGCGCCAGGAGGCCCGGACCTGGGCGTTCGCCGGCGTCCTGCTCGCCGTCGGGGTGGTGCTGTACCTGGTGACCGCGCTGCCGCGGCGCCGGGCCGGGAGCTGACCGCGGCGCAGGCGCACCCGGGCCCGGTTGCGAGGATGGCCGGGTGGCTCCTCCCGCACCGCGGCCCCTGGTGATCGACACCGACCCCGGCATCGACGACGCGCTGGCGATCCTGCTGGCGCTGGCCAGCCCCGAGGTCGACCTCCGCCTGGTCACCACCACGCACGGCAACGTGTCCCTCGCGCAGACCACCGAGAACGCGCTGCGGGTGCTGCACCTGGCCGGCCGCTCCGACGTCCCCGTGGCCGCGGGCGCCACCGACTCGCTGGTGTTCCCCCAGCCCGAGCGCGCCGGGCACGTCCACGGCGCCACGGGCCTCGGCGGCGTCGACCTCCCGCCCTCCCCGGCCGCCGTCGACCCCCGCCCGGCCGTCGTCGCGCTCGCCGAGCTGCTCCTGGCGTCGGAGGAGCCGGTGACGGTGGCCGCGATCGGGCCGTGGACCAACGTCGCGCTGCTGCTGGCCACCTACCCCGAGGCGGCGGAGCGGATCGACCGGCTGGTGCTCATGGGCGGCTCGGCCGCCCGCGGCGGCAACGTCACCGCCGCCGCGGAGTTCAACGTGTGGTCCGACCCGGAGGCCGCGGCGCGGGTGCTCGGCTCGACGGTGCCCACCGTGCTCGTCGGCCTCGACGTCACGCTGCCCACGGTCCTCGACGAGGACGGCGTCGCCCGGTTCGCTTCGGCCGGGCCGGTCGGGAAGACGGCGGCGGCGATCCTGCAGCAGTACCTGGACCACGCCCGCACCTCCTACGGCACGACCGGCGTGGTGGTGCACGACGCGCTGGCGCTCACCGAGGCGATCGTGCCGGGCACGCTGGGCACCGTCCGCCGCGACGTCGTCGTCGACACCACCCTGGGGCCGGCCCGCGGGCAGACGCTGGTCGACCGCAGGACGGTGTCGGACTCCCCCACCGCGGTCGACGTCGCCGAGACCGTGGACAGCCCGGCCGCCGTGGAGTTCCTGGTCAGCCGGCTGGCCGACCTGGCGACGCGGGTGGGCTGAGCCGCGCCGGCGGGCCGGTCCGCCTCAGCGCCGGTCCTGCGTGGAGGCCACGATCCCGGTGGCTATGTCGCGCAGCTTGCGGTTGTAGCGCTGGGACGCCTCGCGCAGCAGCTCGAAGGCGGCGTCGGCGTCGACGTGCCGCTGCGCCATGAGCACGCCCTTGGCCTGCTCGATGACCGCGCGGGACTGCATCGCCAGCTCCATGTTGCGGGCGTGCTCGCCGAGCTGGGCGTGCGCGTCGGCGTTGGCGACGGCGACGGCGACCGCCTCCGCGACCTGGCGGGCCGCCTCGACGGACCCGTCGGAGGCGAACGCGGCGGGCTGCGTCGAGTAGATGTTCAGCGCCCCGATCGTGGTGGCCTGGTAGGGCAGCGGCATCGACAGCGAGCTGCGGACCCCGACCTCCACCACCCGGGCCACGTACTCCGGCCAGCGCGTCTCGGTGCGGGTGTCGTCGATCCGCAGGACGACCCCGGCGCGCCCGGCGTCCATGCACGGGCCGTAGCCCCGCTCGTACTGCAGCTCGTCGGCAGCCAGCGCCATGTCGCCGTGGTGGGCGGCGGTGGTGGCCACGTCCCCGCGGATCAGCGTGATCGACGTCGACTCGGCGCCGGGGACGTTCTCGGCGGCGATCCGGGTGACCTCGTCGAGCGCGTCGTCCAGGGCCCGGTCGGCGAGCCGCAGTCGGCTCAGCGCGCGCCAGAGGTCCTCCACGGGGCCCATCCTGCCCGCAACGGCCGCTGCCGGGGACCCGGCCGATCACCGTGGGCGGGGACCGTACGGGTCCGCCGCTGCGGGCCAGGGCGCTTTCGGTCAGGATGGACGCCGGTCGGCGGAGCAGACGCGAGGGGTGGGACATGGGCCAGGAGGCGTGGCCGTGCACTCCGGTGCCCTCCGTGGCCGGCGACGTCTGGCACTGGCAGCTGGAGGCCATGCACGTCGTCTCCCGGGTGCGCGCGGACCTGCGGGCCCGGATCGCCCACCCGTCGGTGAGCACGTCGTCGACCGAGGACGCCCGCGACGGGCTGCTGCTGGTGTTCGAGGAGCTGGCCTCCAACGCCCTGCGGCACGGCGGCGGCGACGTCCGCGCGCTGGTGGTGGCCAGCCCCGCCGGCTGGCTGCTCGACCTCAGCGACGAGGCGCCCGAGCGCCCGCCGGTGCCCGCCGTCGACCGCGACCCGTCCCTGGGCGGGATGGGCCTGCACCTGGTGGCGCAGCTGTCGGTCGACTACGGCTGGGAGAGGCGCCCCGGCCGCAAGCACGTGTGGGCGCGGCTGCCCTCCGGGCTGGAGCCGGTCGAGGGGTTCGGCAGCCAGGTGCCCGAGCCGCGCGCGCCGGAGATCCCGCGGGACTGAGCCCGGGGGTTCAGGCCGAGTCGGCCACCGCCGCGCCGTCGTGCTCGGCGCGGGCGCAGTGCGCGCAGCAGTAGAACTGCCCCTCCACGACGACGCCGTGGCCCACCACCTTGACGCCGCAGTGCTCGCAGATGGGCGCCATGCGGTGGATGGCGCACTCGAAGCTGTCGAAGGTGTGCCGGGCCCCCTGGGCCACCACCTCGAAGCTCATGTCGTAGTCGTTGCCGCAGACCTCGCAGACCGCCATGGCCCCTCCCTTCCCCGGACGGGGCCGGGGGACACGAGGGTGGCTCAGCTGCTGCGGCGGGCGGTCCAGTTCGAGACGAAGTCCCGCAGGCTGCGGGTGGGCCGCAGCCACGCGCCGTCCGGCGGCAGGGCGTCGAGCCGGACGCGGTCCAGCGGCGCGGCGAAGGCGCCGGGGACGTCCTCGATGTCGATGAACTCCAGCAGGTCCGAACCGATGGCGTAGCCCGCGACCTCGCTGAACGCCACGACGACGACCTGGGTGCCGGTCCGCGCGAGCTCCTCGAGCGGCTCGGCGAAGTTGCGCCCGTCGCCGGAGAACACGACCAGCCGCCGCAGCCGGTGGCTGTGCGCGCGGACCTCGATGTGGTCGAGCATCGCCTGGTCGATGTCGTCGTCGGGCTGGCTCTTGGGCCGGGCGAAGACGGCGTAGCCGAAGCCGCGCAGCGCCTCCACCCAGCGCTGCAGCGAGCCGACGACCGGCGGGATGTTGGCGAAGACGCAGGCCTCGACCTCGGGCGCGTCCGGCGCGGCGGGGTCGCCGGCGCCGTCGACGAACCAGGCGGCGATCGCGTCGAAGCGCGGCCGGGAGGCGGCGGTGGGGCGGGCGCCGATGACCGTCGACAGGGTCATGTCGATGTTCGGCGCGTCCCAGATGAGCAGGTCCAGCGCGGGCCGCCCCCGGCCGCCGTCGGCCCGGGGCTCGGCGAGGGGCGTCTCTTCGCTGGTCGCGGTCACGGGGGCAGTCTGCCCGGTCGCCGCCGCGTCCGTGCCGGTGCCGTCCGGGGTGTCCGGGGTGTCCGGGGTGTCCGGGGTGTCCGGGGTGTCCGGCACCGGCGGGACGACGACGGGCGGGACGGCGGGCGGTGCGACGACCGGCGGCGGGCCGGCCGGGGCGGTCGCCCGGCGGACGGCGCGCCGGCGGACGGGACCGGTCACCGCCGGTCCCCTCCCCCCTGTCCGCTCAGGGCAGCCCCCTCAGCGCAGCCGGCCGGCGAGGGCCAGCGCGCAGGAGTCGCCGCCGCCGGCCCGCACCCGGTCCGCCCAGCGCTCGACGTCCTCGGCGCTCATGGGGTGGGCGAGCAGGTAGCCCTGGGCGGAGTCGCAGCCGGCCTCGCGGACCATCCGCAGGTGCTCGGCGGTCTCCACGCCCTCGGCCACCGACCGGATGCCCAGGGTGTGCGCGAGCTCGACGATCGCCCCGAGGACCGCGCCGGTGCCGCCGGAGGCCAGCCGCTCGGCGGCGGTGATCAGCGACCGGTCGATCTTGAGCGTCCCGATGGGCAGCGCCATGAGCTGGGCCAGCGAGGACCAGCCGGTCCCGAAGTCGTCGATGGCCACCCGCACGCCGAAGCCGCGCAGGACGGCGAGCTGGTCCTCGGCGCGGGTGGGGTCCTCGGCGACGCTGGTCTCGGTCAGCTCGAGCATCAGCTGCTCGGGCGCCAGGCCCGACTCGTGCAGCGCCGTCCGGACGTCGCGGACCAGCGTCTCGGCGGAGAAGTGGCGGGCGCTGATGTTGACCGCCATCCGCAGCGACAGGCCCTGCGCGGCCCACTCGGCGGCCTGGCGGGTGGTCTCGTGCAGCAGCCACCGGGTGATCGGGATCAGCTGCCCGGTCTCCTCGGCCACGGAGAGGAAGGCGTCGGGCGAGAGCAGGCCGCGCTCGGGGTGCTGCCAGCGCAGCAGCGCCTCGACGCCCTCGACCTCGCCGGTGTCCAGGCGCACCACCGGTTGGTAGTGGACGACGAACTGGTCGAGCGCGCCGTCGCGCAGCCGGGTGGCGACGTCCATGCGCCAGCGGGCGGCGTCGCGCAGCCCCGGGGAGAACAGGTGGACGCGGTCGCGGCCGGCCGCCTTCGCGGCGTAGCTCGCGGCGTCGGCGTCGCTGAGCAGCTGGTGGGCGTGCCGCAGCCCGGGCTGGGCGACGGCGACCCCGATGCTGGCCGACACCGGCACCGAGACCCCCAGCGCGATGAACGGGCGGGCGAAGGAGCGCTGCAGCCGGAAGGCCAGCGACGCCGCCTCCGGGGTGTCGCAGGAGCGGGCCAGGACGACGAACTGGTCCCCACCCAGGCGGCCGACGGCGTCGCCGGGACGGATCTGGGCGGCCAGCCGGGCGCCCACCTGGCGCAGCAGCTCGTCGCCGACCTCGGAGCCGAGCGAGTCGTTGATGGTCTTGAAGCCGTCGATGTCGAGGAACAGCAGGGCGGTGCGGGTGCGCTCGTCGGCCAGCGCCTCGCCCACGAGCTCGAGCAGCCGGGCGCGGTTGGCCAGGCCGGTGAGGTCGTCGTGGTGGGCCTGCCAGGCCAGCCGCTCCTGGTCGCGGACCCGCTCGGTGATGTCGATGTGGGTGGCGACGAGCTGGCCGTCCTCCTCCACCCGCGCCGCCTGCATGCGCCACCAGGTGCGACCGCTGGAGGACTCGATGGAGTACTCGCAGGAGAAGGTGCGCGTCGGTCCCCCGGGCGGCGCCGCCCGCAGCTCGGCGAGCCCGCCGGCGATGCGGGCCAGGTCGTCCGGGGTCAGGCCCTGACCTATCCGCGCGAGGTAGTCGTCGCCCACCTCGGCGGGCTCCCAGCCCCCTGCGCGCACGACGTCCGCGGTGTCGGCCCAGCTGCGGTTGACGCTGCGGACCCGGCCGCCGCGGTCGACGAGCACGGTCGGGGTGGGGTACGCGTCGAGGACGGCGGTGGTCTGCCGGAGGGCGTGCGCCTGGGCGGCGTGCGCGCGGTGGCGCGAGTCGACGTCGCGGATGAACACGACCAGGCCGGTGCTGTCGGCGGAGGCGCGGACCTCGAACCAGCGGTCCCGCGGCCTGTGCAGGTACTCGAACACGCGGGGGTGGCCGTCGTCGAGGGCGCCCCTGAGCTCCGCCACGAACTCGGTGTCGCGCAGGTCCGGGATGCAGTCGAGGACCTTCTGGCCCAGCAGGGTGTCGGCCGGCCGCCCGAGCAGGTCCTCCAGGGCGGCGTTGAGCCAGGTGAAGCGCCACTCCCGGTCGATGTGGCAGACCGCGTCGGGGACGCTGGCCAGCAGGTTCGGCGGTGCCGCCGCGCCCGCACGGTCGGATGGGTGCACGCGTTCTCTCTCCCCCTGCCGCACGCCGGACCCCGTCGAGCGGGTCACCGGTACCGGACCGGGACAGGATGGGAAGTCGGTCCGTGCGCGACGCGTACCCGAGGGTAGTGGAGCCGCGGGCTCTCAGGCAGGGGCAACGGTCGACCGCTCCACGATGCGCGCGGCGGGCACGGCGGACGGCAGCGTGCCCAGCACCGACCCCCAGTCCCCGCCGAGGCGGGTGGCGCAGAACGCGTCGGCGACCTCGGGCGGGGCGTACCGCAGCAGCAGCGAGCCCTGCAGGCACTGGGCGAGCAGGCCGGCGATCCGGCGGGCGCGCAGCGGCAGCGCGTCCGGGTCGCCGAGCTCGGCGGCCAGCCGCTTCACGGCGTCGTCGAAGCGGGCGTCGGCGCCGCGGGCGAGCTCGATCTCGTCGGTGACGGCGGCCAGCGACTCGCTGCTGCGGCCCAGGGCCCGCAGCACGTCGAGCGCGATGACGTTGCCGGAGCCCTCCCAGATGCTGTTGAGCGGCGCCTGCCGGTAGAGCCGGGGCATGCCCGACTCCTCGACGTAGCCGTTGCCGCCGAGCACCTCGAGCGCCTCGCCGACGACGCCCGGCGTCCGCTTGCAGACGAGGAACTTGGCGGCGGCACCGGCCAGCCGCAGGAACGCCTTCTCGCCGGCGTCGACCGCGGCGGCCAGCCGGATCGCCAGCGCGGTGGCTGCCTCGCTCTCGACGGCGAGGTCGGCCAGCACGTTCTGCATGAGCGGCTGGTCGACCAGGAGCGCGCCGAAGGCGGAGCGGTGCCGGGCGTGGTGGACCGCCTGGGTGAGCGCCGCCCGCACCGTCGCGGCCGACCCGATGACGCAGTCCAGCCGGGTCGTGTTGACCATCTCGATGATCGTCGGGACGCCGCGGCCGGGGGCGCCGACCAGCCAGCCGGTGGTGCCGTCGAACTCGACCTCGCTGGAGGCGTTGGCGCGGTCGCCGAGCTTGTCCTTGAGGCGCTGCAGGCGGAAGACGTTGCGGCTGCCGTCCGGGAGCACCCGCGGGACGAGGAAGCAGGACACGCCCTCGTCGAGCTGGGCCAGCACGAGGAACAGGTCGCTCATCGGGGCGCTCGTGAACCACTTGTGCCCGGTGAGCGCGTAGCTGCCGTCGGCGTTCGCGACCGCACGCGTGGTGTTGGCCCGGACGTCGGAGCCGCCCTGCTTCTCGGTCATGCCCATGCCCGCGACCAGGCCCGGCTTGGCGACGGGGTCGGTCAGGCCGAACCGGTAGCCGGTCGCGGTCAGGCCGGGCTCGTAGCGGGCGGCGAGGTCGGGCGCCGCCCGCAGCGCCGGCACGGCCGCGTAGGTCATGGTGACGGGGCAGCCGTGGCCGGCCTCGACCTGCGTCCAGCCGAGGTAGCCGACGGCGCGGCGCACGTGGGCGTGCCGGTAACCGGCGTCGGCCGCGGCCCACGGCGCGCCGGCCAGACCGTGCTCGAACGCCGTCCGCATGAGCTCGTGCCAGGCCGGGTGGAACTCCACCTCGTCGACGCGGTGGCCGTACCGGTCGTGGGTGCGCAGCACCGGGCGGTTCTCGTCGGCCAGCCGGCCCCACTCGCGGGCCTGCTCGCTGCCGGCCAGCGCGCCGAGCTCGGCCAGCGAGGCGAGCGTCGCCTCGTCGGCGTGCCGGAGACAGGCCTCCCGCAGGGCCGCGTCCCCGGCGATCGGGTCGTACCCGACCAGCGGCGGGGCCTGGTTCAGGACCTCGTGCGTCGCAGCCACGCCGCGCACCGTACGACCTCGCTGTCACCGCGGTCACACCCCTGGTCCGCCGGCCGGGTTCCACGTGGAACGACGGGACGGCGGCACTCAGAAGGGCGGCGGGTCGTCGGCCGGGTCGGCCGGTGACGGTGGTCCGGGATGGTCCGGCGGCGGGTCTGGTTCGGCCGGTGGTGGCCGCACCCCCGGTGGCCGGGTCGTGCGGGTGATCCCGGACGGCGTGGTGACGGTGAGGGTCCCGTCGGCGCTCATGTGGAAGCGCCAGCCACGGGCGAAGGTCTTGAGGCGGTGGTGGCTGCGGCACAGGCAGCACAGGTT
Source organism: Geodermatophilus sp. SYSU D00663 (assembly GCF_054050655.1). Classification (NCBI taxonomy): domain Bacteria; kingdom Bacillati; phylum Actinomycetota; class Actinomycetes; order Geodermatophilales; family Geodermatophilaceae; genus Geodermatophilus; species Geodermatophilus sp. SYSU D00663. Next base: position 119,858 of record NZ_JBJGZT010000006.1, read on the forward strand.
GGCGCAGTCGGTGGCGCCGCCGGTGGCGTGGGGGACGACGTGGTCGGTGTCGGCCCAGCCGACGCGCTGGCCGCAGGTGGGGAAGCGGCAGGTGCGGTCGCGGGTGTGCACGAACCGCTGCAGCGGCGCGGAGGGTGCGTAGGCGTCCGTCGCGGCCGGTCGCTCGAGCAGCGCACAGTCGCAGTCAGTGTCCGGGTGGTCGGCGCAGCCGCGGCGGGCGAGGCGACGCAACTGGTCGAGGGTGGTGGTGGCGCGCAGCGTGCCGTCGTCGTCGACCAGCGCCAGGGTCACCGAGCCGCCCTCCGGGGTGCGCAGTCCCAGGGCGTCCAGTTGCTGCAGGAGTTCCCGGAGGTGGGCGGCGGTGATCGGCAGGCCGTTCACCGCACCCGCCTCGTCGCTGCGGCCGGTCAGCGCATTGAGGGTGGCGATGACCTGCAGGTGGGCGCTCACCGGCGGGCGGCCGGTCTCCCTCGGGCGCTGCAGCAGATCGGCGAGGACCAGCGTGCGCAGCTGCCCGATCGGCCGCTCGTCCCCGTCGGCCTTCAGCATCCGGGCGAGTGCGTCCACCAGCGCATGACTGGCGGCGGCGAGGTCGGCGGGGAGGTCGGCGGCGAGGGTGGCCATGCCGTCGAAGGGGCAGTCGTACAGCCGCACGTCGGCGTGCCGCTGCGCAGTCGCCCTTCGGTGGTCGATCGCCTGGGCGTCGGCGTCGAGCAGCAGCGCCAGCGCCCGGTCCTTGAGCTTGCGCACCGTCAGGGACATGGCCTCCGGCAGCAGCCGGGCCTCGATCGTCCGGGCGGTCGCCGCGCTCGTGTGCTCCAGCACGTCGACCAGCGCCTTGGCACGGGCCTCGTCCAGCGCGCCGGCGGCCAGCGCCGCCCAGGTGCCGGGCAGGTGCGAGCGGTACGTCCACGCCCGGTGGGCCAGGTGGGAGGCGGTGCCCCGGCCGACGTTGAGCACCAGTGCCAGCTCGGCGGGGAAGAACTCCGACACCCCGGGCAGCTCCGCATCCGGCGCCCACGACCCCCGGCGGGCGCCCGGGGTGCCCGGCGCGGGATCGGTGTCGGCGGGGCGGGCCTCGGCCAGGCGGAGCACCAGCTCGGCCTCGTAGGCGGCCTCCATCGCCTTGCGCGCCTGCACCCGCTGCAACTCGGCGGCCGCCTGCTCGTCCGACAGCAGCGCCACCGGCAACCGGGGGATCGACACCGGCTGCTCCAGCAGCCAGCCGGCGAGCGCGCGCTCCAGCGGCGACACGTGGCCGGCGACCTCCTGCACACCCCGCACGCTACGGCCGGGGTACGACAGTTCCCGCAGGTCAGACCGGTTGTCCGGCACTCCGCTGGTCGAGCAGACGGACCAACCGGCCGATCGCCAGCTGCGCCAGCGGGGCGTAGCCGACCACGACCGGCGCCGGGCCGGAGATGCGCAGGCCGGTGGTGCTGCCGCCGTCGGGACCGTCGGCGACCCAGTGCAGCAGGTGCAGCCGGACCGGGCCGGCGCTCACCGTCCACGCCCACTGCCGTGCCGCCTCGTCCACCGACTCGACGACGAACGGGAGCGTCACCCCCACCGGCCCGCGCACCCGCCCGCTCACCCCGGCGGCGAGCCGGGGCCCCGGCACCTCGACGCCGGTGATCTGCGGCGCCCACTGCGGCCACCGGGCGGGCCGGGCGTAGCGCTCCCACGCCTCCGCGGGTGACACCGGGCCGGTGGCGTGCAGGGTCACGGTCGTCATGCCGCCCTCCCTGCCCGCGACGGACCCGCCGCACGCACCGCGGACGGCGGCACGGTCAGGCCGGCGGGCCGCCGAGCAGCAGCTGGCGCAGCATGTGCATCGCGAGGACGACGGAGCGCTCGCGCACCGCCGTCCGCGAGCCGCGCAGCCGCACCGACCGCGCCTGCTGGCCCACCGGGCCGACGGCGCACAGGTGCACGGTGCCCACGGGCTTGTCCGGCGTCCCGCCGCCGGGCCCGGCGATGCCGGTGACCCCGACGCCGACGTCGGCCCCGAACCGTGCCCGCGCCCCCTCGGCCAGCGCCAGCGCCACCTGCGGGCTCACCGCGCCGTACTCGGCGAGCACCTCCCCCGGCACCCCGACCAGCTGCTCCTTCGCCGAGTTCGCGTACGAGGTGATCCCGCCGAGCACGTAGGCCGAGGACCCGGCCCGCTCGATGAGCCGGGCGACCAGCAGCCCGCCGGTGCAGGACTCGGCGGTGGCGATCGTCAGGCCCTGGTCGGCGAGCGCACCGGCCACCAGCTCGTCGAGGGTGGGCCCGGTCGAGAACAGCGTCGCGGCGAACGTCTCGGTCAGCACGGCGGCCAGCCGGTCGTACGCGGGCTGCGCCTCGGGCGCGAAGCGCGTGACGATCTCCAGCTCGCCCTCGCGCAGGCAGGTGGTGACCTCCAGCCCGCCGAGCTCGTGCTCGTGCTCCCGGAGGGTGGCGGCCAGCTGCGCCTCCAGCGTCCCCCAGAGCCGGATCGTCTCCTGGCGGAGCTCCCTCGCCCCGGCCAGCACCTCCTGCACCGGCCCGGCCGCCAGCGCCGCCGGCCACATCCCCTGCAGCTCCGACGGCGGCCCGGGCAGGACGACGACGACCGGCCCGGTGCGGCCGTCGGCGGGCGGGACGACGAGGCCCGGCGCCGTCCCCACCGGCTCCAGCACGGTGGCGCCGGCGGGCACCATCGCCTGCTTGCGGACGCCGGCCGCGGTCGCCTCGGGGTCCGACCGCCAGCCGCGGCGGGCCATCAGCCGCTCGACGACGGCGGCGACGCGCTGCTCCAGCTCCGGGTCGACGTCCAGCGGCCTGCCCTGCACCTCGCCCACGACCGCGGCGGTGAGGTCGTCGGCGGTGGGCCCGAGGCCGCCCGTCGTGATCACCAGCTCGACGCCGGAGGAGGCGAACCAGGCCAGCGCGCCGCGCACGTCGTCGGGCCGGTCGCCCACGACGAGGACCGAGCCCACGTCGACGCCGGCCTGCCGCAGCTGCTCGGCGAGCCACGGCCCGTTGCGGTCGGCGACCCGGCCGGTCAGGACCTCGGTGCCGGTGACGACGATGCCCGCGCGCGTGCCCACCCGCCCGACCCTAGGAGGACGACGTCCTCCCCGCCGGGTGCGAGGCGGACCGCCGGACCCGCCGTCGCACCTCCCCGGGCCGGGCGCGGACCGCCGCTAGCGTGCGGGGAGGACCGGTCCCACCCCGTGCGGGACCGGTCGCCCGCGTCCCAGGAGGAGAGAGCACCCGTGACCACCTCGCCCCCGCCGGCCGGCCCGCGCACGCAGCAGATCCCCACCACCGGGGAGGGTGCGACGGCCGCGGGTCTCGCCGGACACCCGGGCGCGCCCGCCGTGCCGCCGTCGGTCCTGCCGGCGCCCGCGTACCCGGTGACCACGCCCCAGCCGGCAGCGACGCCGGAGCCCGCCCACCACCAGCCGTCCCACCACGCGCCGCTCCACCACGAGCCGGTGCACCACACACCGGCCCACCACGAGCCCGTCCACCACGAGCCCATCCACCACGAGCCCGTCCACCACGCGCCCGCCGGCTACCAGCCGACCGGGCCGCAGCCCACGGGCCCCCTGGACTCGCTGCTCGGCGCCCCGCCGGTGCCCCCGCCGGCGGCCGCCGGCCCGCAGGGGGCCCCGGCCGCCCGGCCCGGGAAGCCGGCGCGCCCCCGGGCGCCGCGCCGGTCCCGCGACCGCGCCGCGCTGGTCGGCGCCGGCCTGGCGGGGCTCGGCCTCGCGCTGCTCGAGCTCGGGCTCGCGCTCCGCCTGGACGGCCCGCCGCTGTGGGGTCAGGTCCCGGCGTGGGCGGCGTTCGCCACCGTCTGCGCGCTGCTCGGCGGCGCGGCCGCGCTGTCGCGGCTGGTGCCGGCGCTGCGGCTGGGCCCCCTCGCCGCGGAGCGGCTGGCGCTCGGCGGGGCCGCCGGCCTGGCGGTGTTCTGGGTGCTCGTCGTCCTCCCCCACGCCGACACCGACCGCGGCTTCCTGCTCACCGCCGCACTGGGGGCCGTGGCCCTCGCCGCCTGGCTGGTGCCCGGCCGCCGTCGCTGACCGGACGCCGGCGGCTCAGCGGACGCGGCCCCGTCCGTTGCCCCGTCCGTTGCCGCCGGCGTTCCCGTTCCCCCCGCCGTCGCCGTCCACCTCGCCGTCGCCGTCCCCCTCGCCGGGGTCCTGGGCGTCCGCCTCGTCCCCGGCCGCCGGCGGCGGGACGGGGTCCGGCTCCGGCGCGGCGGGCGTCACCGGCTCGGCCACCTCCGTGACCGGGGCGGAGTCCACCGCCCAGGACGGCACGGAGGGCCACGGCGACGAGGGCGGCGGCGACGGCGGCGACGACGACGGTGGCGACGACGACGGTGGCGGGGACCACGGCCCGGACTCGGGCCGGGACACCGCCGCGGCCACCGTCAGCGTGACCGTCTCCCCCGGCGTCAGCCGCCCGACCGGGGTCGCCCCGGTGACGACGCCCGGGGCCGCGTCGGCGGTCTCCACCACCACCCGGCGCACCCTCAGCCCGGCCGCGACCAGCTGCTCCTCCACCTCGTCGGCGGACCGGCCGACCAGGTCCACCCGCCGCACGTCGGTGCCCGCGTCCGCCGGGGACCCCGCCTCGGCCGCCGGCACCGGCGAGGACCCCGGCGCGGTCACCTCCAGCACGCCGACCCCGAGGGCGGCGCCGACCGCGAGGGTCGCCATGCCGGTGAGGACCCGCCCGGCCCTGCGGCGCGGTGCGGGAGCGGCGGCCACGGCCGGCGGGGACACGGCCGGCGGGGACACGGCCCGCGGGGACACCACGGGCGGCAGCGGCGCGGTGACCGGTGGCGGCGCCGGCGGCAGCGGGCGGCCGGCGCGGACGGTCTCCACCGCCCGGCACACCGCCGCGCCGTCGGCGAGCCGGCCGGCGGGGTCCTTGGCCAGCATCCGCGCCACCAGCTCCCGCACCGGCTCCGGCACGTCACGGGGCAGCGGGTCCGGCTCGTCGCGGATCTGCCGCAGCGCGATCTGCACCGGGTGCTCGCCGTCGAAGGCCCGCCGCCCGGCCAGGCACTCGTAGGCGACCATCCCGAGCGCGTAGACGTCGCTGGTGGGCCCCGCCTTGCCGCCGGCCGCCTGCTCGGGCGAGAGGTAGTGGGCGGTGCCGACCACCTGGCCGGTGCGCGTCAGCGGGGCGCTGCCCGCCGACCAGGCGATGCCGAAGTCGGTGATCCGGACCACGCCGTCGTAGCCGACCAGCACGTTGCCCGGCTTGACGTCGCGGTGCACCACGCCGGCGGCGTGCGCGGCGGCCAGGGCGGCGGCGGTCTGCCCCACCAGGTCCAGCACCCGCTCCGCCGGCAGCCGCCCCTCGCGGGCGAGCAGCGCCGACAGCGGCTCGCCGTCGACGAGCTCCATCACCAGGTGGGCGCAGACCTCGCCGTCCTCGGTCACCACCTCGCCGTAGTCGTGCAGCGCGGCGATGTTGCGGTGCAGCAGCCGGCCGGCCAGGCGCGCCTCGGTGCGGAACCGGGTGCGGACGGTCTCGTCCTCGACGTACTCGCTGCGCAGCAGCTTGACCGCGACCGGCCGGTCCAGCAGGGCGTCCCGGGCGCGCCAGACCTGGCCCATGCCGCCGGTGGCGAGGAGGCCCAGCAGCTCGTAGCGGCCGGCGACGACGCGACGTGCAGGCCTGCCGTGCATCGCACCTCCTCGGTTCCGGATCAGCGGCTGGTGGAGTCTCCCGCGGCGGAGGTGGTCCCGCTCGTCGTCCCGGCGGTGCCGGTCACCGGCGACGACGACGTCGGGGTGCTCGAGCTCGTGGCGGTGGTGCCGGTGGGCGTCGCCGGCGTGGTGGTCGTCGTGTCCGACGGGGAGCCGGTCGCGGACGAGCCGGGCGCGGTGGTCGTGGTCGGGGTCGCGGCCTCGGTCGGCTCCGGGACCGCCGTCCCCGGAGCCGGGTCCGTCGCGGGCGGGACCGGCTCGACCACCGTGCCGGGCGTGCTGTCGCCGGTCACGGCCGAGACGCCGCCGTCGCCACCCTGCCCCGTGGGCGCCGGCCGGGAGCCGCGGCCACCGGCCGGCGCGACGGCGAAGGTGACGACGACGTCGTCGCCGGGCTCGAGGCGCACGCCCTCGGGCGAGACGCCGAGCACCCGGCCCGGGACCGCGGACCCGGTCACCTGCTCGCGCCGCTCCACGCCCAGGCCCAGCGCGGACAGCTGGGTGGCGACGTCGTCGATCGGCCGGCCGACGTAGTCACCGGCCTCGAGCACCACGCCGTCCTCGCTGTCGCGGGTCTGCGCGGCGACGACGGTCGGGGAGCCGGGGTCGTCGCCCAGGGCGGTGAAGACGACGCCGGCCAGCCCGGCGCCCAGCAGCAGCGCCAGCAGCGGGACCAGGACCGCCGCGACGCGGTGGCGGGGCGGTGGCGGGGGGCTGCTGCGCCGCGGCCCGCCCGGGCCGGGGAGCACGCCGGACGGGCCGGGGGCGGCCTGGGTGGGCGGGCCGGCGTCGACGGCGACCGGGACGGCGGCGACCGGGACGGCGGCGACCGCCACTCCGGCCGGCGCGGCGGCCGGGACGGGCGCGAGCGCCGGTGCCGGTGGCTCGAGGTCCGGCAGCCGCCCGGCGCGGGCGTCCTCGACCGCGGCGACGAACGCGGCGCCGTCGGGCATGCGGGCGGCCGGGTCCTTGGCCAGCGCGCGGCGGATGAGGGTGCGGACGTCGCGGGGCAGCGTGTCCGGCAGCGGCTCGGGGTCCGAGCGCAGCTGCTTGAGCGCGATGGTGACCGCGTTGTCGCCGTCGAAGGCGGGGTGCCCGGTGAGGCACTCGTAACCGACCAGGCCGAGGGCGTAGACGTCGCTGGCCGGGGTGGCCAGGTGCCCCTCGGCCTGCTCCGGCGAGAGGTACTGCGGCGTGCCGATGACCTGGCCGGTCTGGGTGAGCGGGACGCTGCCGGCCGACCAGGCGATGCCGAAGTCGGTGATCTTCACGCTGCCGTCGGCGCGGACGAGGATGTTGCCGGGCTTGACGTCGCGGTGCACCAGCCCGGCGCGGTGCGCCTCGGACAGCGCGGCGGCGGTCTGGCCGAGCACCGACAGGGTGGTGGAGGTGTCCAGCCGGCCCTCGCGGCGCAGCAGCGCCGACAGCGGCTGACCCTCGACCAGCTCCATGACCAGGTAGGCGAGTGTCTCGCCGGTGTCCCCGGCCGTGTCCCGTGCCGTGGTCTCGCCGTAGTCGTAGACCGCCGCGATGTTCGGGTGGTTCAGCGCCGCGGCGTGCTGGGCCTCGGCGCGGAAGCGGGCGAGGAACGTCGGGTCGCCGGTGTACTCGCTGCGCAGGACCTTGACCGCGACCGGGCGGTGCAGCAGCACGTCGGTGCCGCGCCAGACCTGGCCCATGCCACCGGCGGCGATGAGCCGGGAGAGTTCGTAGCGGTCACCGAGCATCCGGCGACCCGGTTCCACCACGGGACCTCTCCCATCCCTGCCGGCCCTGCTGCCGACGCCGTCCGTCCCGGCGTACCGGTCCTCGTCCGCGGAGGTGCCCGGTCCTTCCGAGACCACACATCCTCCCAGCAGTCCCACCCGTCCGGGGAGTCCCGTGCGTCACGGCTCGGCATCGACACGGCGACGCGCCGACGACGCCCCGGTGACACGCCGGTGGCCGGCCGGCTCAGGCGGACTCGAAGAGGGCGCGGCCCCACCAGTCGGCGTCGTCGCGGACGCCGGGCGGGCAGGCGAACACCGCCGACGACGTGTGCCGGACGTACTCGTTCATCGCGTCCGTCCGCAGGTTGCGCTGCACCTGCACGAAGCCGGTCTCCGGGTTCCGCTGGAAGGCGATGAAGAACAGCCCGGCGTCGAGCCGGCCCAGGCCGTCGGAGCCGTCGACGAAGCTGTAGCCGCGCCGCAGGATCGCCGTCCCGGAGTTGGTCGGGTGGGCGAGGAAGACGTGGCTGGTCTCGGGGATCGCGAACTCGCCGTCGACCTGCTCGGTGAAGTCGACCGGGTCGAACTCCGCGCGCTGGCCGAGCGGTGCCCCGCTGCCCTTGGTGCGGCCGATGGTGCGCTGCTGCTCGTCCAGCGAGGAGCTGTCCCACGGCTCGACCAGCATCCGGATCCGCCGCGTGACCAGGTAGGAGCCGCCGCGCAGCCAGTCCGCCCGGCCCCCCTCGCCGTCGTCGTCGCCGACCCACACGAACCGGTCCAGCGCGCTGCCGTTCTCGGCCTTGAGGTTGGCGGTGCCGTCCTTGAAGCCGAACAGGTTGCGCGGGGTGGCCTGGCCGGTGCTGGTCGACGACGTCCGGCCGAAGCCCAGCTGCGACCAGCGCACGCTGACCACCCCGGCGCCGATGCGCACCAGGTTGCGGACGGCGTGGACGGCGACCTGCGGGTCGTTGGCGCAGGCCTGGAGGCACAGGTCACCGCCGCTGATCGCGGGGTCGACCTGGTCGCCGGTGAACGACGGCAGCTCGACCAGCGGCGCGGGCCGGCGGGCGGCGAGGCCGAAGCGGTCGCGGCCGTCGGCGGTGGTGAACAGCGTGGGCCCGAAGCCGACGGTGATCGTCAGCCCGGACGGCGGCAGGCCGATCGCCTCGCCGGTGTCGTCCGGCGGGGCGTACCGCTCGCCGTCGACGGCGCCGACCGGTCCGGCGTCCCGGCCCGCGGTCATGCGCCGCGCGGCCTCGGTCCAGTCCCGCAGCAGCGCGACGAGGTCGTCGCGGCTGTCGGTGGTGACGTCGAGGGCGACGAAGTGCAGCCGGTCCTGGGCGGGCGTGACGATCCCCGCCTGGTGCTCGCCGTGGAAGGGCACCGCGTCGGTCGGGGCCGGTCCGGCCGCCTGGGCTCCGCCCGCCGGGCCCTCGGCGGTCGCCCGGCCGACGACGCCGCCGGCCGCGCCCGCGGCGAGGACACCGGCGGTGCCGACGCCGAGGGTGCCCAGCAGGCGGCGGCGGGACAGACCCGGCCGCTGCGGCGCGGCCGGCTGGTCGGCGGTGGGCTCCGTCATGGCTTCCTCGGGACGGGGACGGTCTCGCAGGGCGCAACGTCCCGCGCACACCGGCGCGTCCCCGGCGCCGGTGTGCCGCGGGTCACTGGTCCGCGACGACCGCCGCGACCTGGCTGACCGACTCCGACAGCGCGGTGATGCTGTCGGACAGGCCGCGGAGCTGCTCCTCGGTGAGCTGGTCGTGCAGCGTCCAGCCGCCCTCGGTGCGGTACTGCCCGAGCTCGGCCTCGGTGGCGGCGAACCGCTCGTCGATCTCCGCGACCAGGTCGGGGTCGGCCTCCTCGAGGTAGGGGCGCAGCGCCTGGACGGCGGCCTCGGAGCCCTCGAGGTTGGCGGCGAAGTCCCACAGGTCGGTGTGCGAGTAGCGGTCCTCCTCGCCGGTGATCTTGCCGGTGGCGATCTCGTCGAGGAGGGCCTTGGCGCCGTTGGCCAGCTGCAGCGGCTCCAGCGTCGTGTCGTCGGCGAGCTCGACGACCTCCTGCACGTTCGCGAGCAGCTGGTCGGCGTAGGGGGTCATGCCCTCGGTCGTGCCGCCGACCCACAGCGCCTGCTCGATGCGGTGGAAGCCGGTGAAGTCCTCGCCCTCGGCCTGGTCGCCCTCGCGGCCGTCGATGAGCGGGTCGAGGTCGCCGAAGACCTCGGCCACCGGCTCGATCCGCTCCCAGTAGGTGCGCGCGACCGGGTACAGCGCCTTGGCGCCCTCGACGTCGCCCGCCTCCACCGCGTCCACGAAGGCGGTGGTCTGCTCGAGCAGCGCGCCGGTCTGGCTCTGCACGTAGCGCTGGTAGTCCGCGCTCGCCTGGGCGAGGGTCTCGTCCTCCGACAGCGACCGGGCCTCGCCGGTGACGGTGAGGTCGCCGCGGATGCCGTCGCCGACCATGCCCGGCTTGCAGGCGGTCTCGTAGCTGCCGGCGGGCAGCTCGACGAGCAGCTCGCGGGTCAGGCCCGGCGCGATGTTCTCCACCTCGCCCATGACCCGGTCGCCCTCGGCGTAGACGTAGAACTCGGTCACCTGGTCGCCGGAGTTGGTCACCGCGAAGCTGTGCGTCCCGGCCGGCAGCTCGCTGCTGGCGACGTCGCAGGCGTCGTCGGTGGCGGCGACGGCGACGGTGTCGGCCGCCTGCCCGCCGGCGGACGCGGCGCCGGAGCCGCCGTCGGCCGACGAGCAGGCGGCGGTGGTCAGCGCGGCCAGCAGGCCGGCGGTGAGCAGGGGGAGGCGGCGGTCACGCACGGACATGCTGGGTGGTCTCCGACGGCTGGGTGGGGGTCCGGGCCGGGTCGGCGCCGGAGGGCTTCGGGGCGGCCGGCGTGCGGGCCGGCCAGAGGAAGGCGACGAGCACCGGCACCAGGTAGGCGACGTACGCGACCGTCTCGAGCACCGTGGGGGCCGCGGTGACGTTGAAGATCCCGGCGATCGCCGCGCCGTACCAGCTGTTCGGGTCCAGGACGCCCGAGATGTCGAAGGCGAGCACGTCCAGGCCCGGGAGCACCCCGGCCTCCTGGAAGTCGTGGACCCCGTACTTGAGGATCCCGGCCGCGACGAGGACCAGCAGCACCCCGCTGACGGTGAAGAACCGCGACAGGTCGATCCGGATGGCGCCCGCGTACAGGCCGATCCCGACGACGACGGCGGTGAGCACGCCCGCGGAGATGGCCACCAGCGGGGTCGCCGACGTCGTCGCGCCCTGGGCGGCCGCGTAGAACAGCAGCGTCGTCTCCAGGCCCTCGCGGACGACGGACAGGAAGGCGACGCCGGCGACGGCGAGCGTGCCCGTGCCCAGCGCGTGCTCGAGCTGCCCGGTGAGCTCCCCCTTGAGCTTCCGGGCGGTCCGGCGCATCCAGAAGACCATCCAGGTGACCAGCGCGACCGCCAGCACCGAGGTGATCGCCTCGAACAGCTCGCGGGAGCGGTAGTCGGCCAGCAGCGTCGTCCGCGTGTAGGTGAGCAGCGCGCCGAACAGGACCGACAGGGCGACGGCCGCGGCCACGCCCGCCCACAGCGGCAGCAGCTGGCGGCGGCGGCCGCTCTTGACCAGGTACGCGACGAGGATGCTGACCACCAGGGTGGCCTCGAGGCCCTCGCGGAGGCCGATGAGGTAGCTGGCGACGAACGCCTGGCCCATGGCTGACCCATCTGTCGGGGGTGGGGTGTCCCCCGTCACCGGACTGAGGGCAGGCACACCTTACTCGTCGTGCACGATCGTTCCGGCCCCCGTCCGCGGGAGGCCCCCTCGGCCGGGGGCGGGCGTGGCAGGGTGACCGGCATGTCGGAGACCACCGCCACCACGACCGTGACCCGCGAGGACGCCGGCGGCGTCGCGACCGTCACGCTGCAGCGGCCGGGGATCTCCCGGGCGATGCGGCGGGAGCTGCTCGAGGTGGTGCAGGGGATCGCCGGCGACGGGTCGGTGCGGGCGGTGCTGGTCACCGGCACCGGCCGGGCGTTCTGCGTGGGCCAGGACCTCGCCGAGCACGTCGAGTCGCTGCGCGGGGACGCCGGGAGCTCGCTGTCGGTCGTCGAGGACGAGTACAACCCGCTGGTCCTGGCGCTGGCCGGGCTGCGGGTGCCGGTCGTCGTCGGGATCAACGGCGCCTGCGCCGGCGCGGGGCTGGGGCTCGCGATGGCCGGCGACCTGCGGGTGGCCGCCGCGGGCGCGAAGTTCACGACCGCGTTCACCGGCATCGGGCTGTCCAGCGACTCGGCCCTGGCCGCGCGGCTGGTGCACAGCGTGGGCGTCGCCCGCGCCACCGAGCTGCTGCTGCTCCCCGACGCCTTCCCCGCCGAGACGGCGCTGCAGTGGGGTCTGGTGCACCGGGTCGTCGAGGCCGACCGCGTGGCGGACGAGGCCAGGGCGCTGGCCGAGCGGCTGGCCACGGGGCCGACGGCGGCCTACCGGGCGGTCAAGACGGTGCTGGCGAGCGCGCCCACCGACTCGCTGGAGGAGACGCTGGCGCTGGAGGCGCGGCTGCAGACCGAGCTCGGCGGCACTGCCGACCACGCCGAGGCGGTCGAGGCGTTCCTGGCCAAGCGCCCGCCGCGGTTCACCGGGCGCTGAGCCCCGCGGGCGGGCCGACGGCATCGCGGGGCCCGTCCCCGTTCACGGAGGGCTGCAGTGGGATCGCTGCGGGTACAGACACGGTGGGTCCCGTCCCGCCCGGCCGTTGCGGGACCCGGCGGTACCGCTGTGCGGTGACACCCTCCCCCCACGCGACGGGGAGGGGCAGCTCGTGGACGGGGCACGGACGGCGGGGACGACGGAGGCGGCTCCGGGGGAACGACCGCTCCCCCGCAGGCACGCCGGGGTCCCGCAGGGACGTCCGCTCCCCCCACGCCCTCCGCTCACGAGCTCGGTCGCGCTCCCGCTGACCCCGACCGTGCCGCCGCGCCCGCGCGCCGTCCGGGTCTCCGGCCTGCTGTGCTGGGCCGCGGCGCTGGCCGCCGTCGCCGGCGTGCTGGCGATGCTCCTCGACCGCGCGGCGCTCGACGCGCGGCTGACCGGGACCGCGGCCGCCGGTGACCCGGCCGCGTCGGCCGGGGAGGTCGCCGACGCCGTCGCGGCGACGATTGCGACGGTGGTCGGCGCCACCGGGCTGGTCACCGCCGTCATGGCGGCCGGGACGGCGCTCGCGCTGCGGCGCCGGGCGTGGGCCCGCTGGCTGCTGCTGGCGGCCCTGCTACCGACCCTGCTGGTCCTCGACGTGGCGCAGAGCACCGCGGCGGGGGACGCCGACCTCGACCGGGTCGCGCTGATCGCGGCGGCCGGGCTGTTCCTGCTGGTCCCGGTCCCGCTGTTCACCCGCTCCGCCCGGGCCTGGTCCCGCGCCCGCTGAGCCGGGCGCCGCGTCGAGGGCGGCCAGCACCCCCTCGACGGACCGGACGACGACGTCGGCGGCGTCCGCGGCCGCCCGGTCGGCCAGCGGGTCGGCCGCCGCCTCCCGCCAGCGCCGCAGCGCCTGCAGGGCCGCGGTGCGCAGCGCCGCCGGGGGCGTGTCCGCGGGCAGCCCGAGCCGCGCGGCCGGTGTGGTGTCCGTGGCGCCGAGCAGCCGCTCGCCCTCGGCGGCCAGCGCGGCCGGCAGGGGACCGCCGGGTGCGCGGGTGCGGGCCAGCAACGCCAGCTCCGCGAGGTCGTCCCCGGCCAGGCGGATCCGCTCGACCTCCGCGCGCACGGCCTCCGCCCCGTCCACCGGGTGCTCCTCGAGCAGCGACTCGACCAGCCGCAGCGCGGCGGCGGCCCGCACCGGCCCACCGCGGGCGGTGAAGTGCACGTGCAGCAGCCGCTGCAGCTCGACCAGGCCGCTGCGGCGCAGCAGCTCGGCGGCCAGCGCGTCGGCGTCGCCGATGCCGGCGCGGACCAGGGCGACCGACAGGCGGACCCCGAACAGCCCCAGCCGGTCGAGCAGGCCGGCCCGGACCTCCGCCGACAGCGGCACGGGCGTCTCCGGCCGCGAGAACCGGTCGGCGGTGAGCAGCATGCCGGTGACCGCGGCCGGGTCGGCGGCGGCCAGCGACCGCAGGGCGACCAGGTCACCGTGCCGCAGGGTCCGCCCGGCCAGCGCGAGCCGGCCGGCGACCGGCACGACCGCCGAGCTGACCACCCGCAGCGCCGGGTCCGCGGACATCCGGCGGGCCGCCGCCTCGGCCGCGTGCAGCGCGTCGATGCGCCCCGCCCCGAGCTCGTCGGCCCGGGACAGCACGGTGATCGTCGTCGTCAGGGTCCCGGTGGCACCCGTGGCGGCCTGGAAGGCGCTGAGGACGGCCAGGTCGTCGGGCTGCGGCCGGCGGGTCAGGTGGACGATCGCGTCGGCGCCGGCGAGGCCCGCGTCGGTGCCGAGGAAGGCGTGCGTGCGGTCGCTGGTGCCCGTCGACAGCGACCCGGTGCCGGGGGTGTCGACGAGCGTGGCGGCCAGCAGGTCCGGCGACGGCCAGTCGACGACGAGCGTCGCGACGTCCTCGGGCGCGGTACCGGCCAGGTCCAGCCGCAGCCCCCCACCGTCCCGGCGCACCGGCAGGTCGCGGGCCGCGCCGTCCCGGCCGCGCAGCACGACGCGGGGCGTGGCGCCGTGCCGGTACTCGGTGACCACCCGGGTGCACTCGCCGGCGTCGGTCGGGGCCACCCGGGCACCCACGAGGGCGTTGAGCAGGGTCGACTTGCCGGCCTTGACCCGGCCGACGATCGCCACCCGCAGGGGCTCGTCGAGGCGCCGGCGGGCGGCGGCCAGGCGGCCGGCGGCGTCGGGCACGCCGCCCCAGCGGGTCAGCGCGTCGTCCAGGAGCGCCCGGACGTCGTCGAGGGCGGCGGGCCCCGTCACGGGGTGGGCACCGGGGTGCGGTCCAGCCGGGCGACCTCGCCGGCCAGCCGGTCCAGCCGGTCGAGGCGGGCGCGCAGGAGGCGGACGCGGGTGTCGTGGTCCGCGGTGGCCTCCTTGGCCGACCGCTGGGCGGCCCTGACCGCGTCGGCGAGGGTCCGGGCGGTCTCGTCGGTGGTGTCGGTGACTAGGTCCCGCAGCGTCCGCTGCACGGTGCGCAGCCGGTCCTTGAGGTGCTTGCCGACCTGGAAGACCACCTCGTCGAGGTGCCGCCGCACCACGGTCCGCGCCTCGGTCTCGCGCCGCTGCCGCCGCTGCCTGGCGTCGTCGTTGTACGCCTTGCGGCCCAGCACGACGCCGGCGGCCAGGGAGATCGGGTTGATGATGGCGAGCCCGGCCAGGCTGGTGACCAGGCCGGTCATGAGCACCCCGGTGTAGGAGCCGCGCAGCCCGATCAGCGTCCGCTCGCGCAGGGTCATGGAGCCGTCGTCGATGCCCGGGACGGCGACGAGGGCGTCCAGCGCGTCGCCCGCGGCGCCGACCTCCAGGGCCGGGACGGCACCGCCGCCGTCACGGGTCACCTGGTCCACCACCTGCTCGGCGAGCCACCGGGAGCGCTGCTCGGCCCAGACGTAGCTGTCGGCCACCGCCGCGGCGATCCGCTCGTCGAGCCACGCGGTGATCTCCGGCCAGGCCGGACCCGGGTCGCGGGCGGCGATGACCTCCTCCGCCTCGCGGACGACGACCCGGGAGCGGTCCCGCAGGTCGTGGTCGATGTCCGCCATGAGGTCGGTGACGCCGTCGTTGAGCACCTGCTGCCAGCGCGACGAGCGGCGCCGCTGCTCGTCGACCGCGGTGCGGGCCTCCTCCAGCTCGGCCAGCAGCGCCTCCCGCGACGCCGGGTCCTCCAGGCTGCGCAGCTCGCTCCGCAGGGCCAGGGACAGGTGGCCGGTCACCGCGGTGAGGTCGTGCACGAGGGAGCGGCGGGCCAGCGTCGCGGCCCGACCGGCCACCTCGTCCTGCAGGTGGCCGACCAGGGCGGCGATGCCGGACTCCTCGTGCAGCTCGCGGTCCCGGTGCTGCACCGCGAGCTGGGCCAGCGACGAGGAGACGGCGAACAGCGGCGCGTCGCACCCCCGGGCGGCGAGGTGCCCGCGGTCGATCTCGGCGATCCGCCGCCAGTCGGGGCAGGCGTCGGTCTTGGTCAGGATGCAGACGACCGTCGGGCACAGCGCGGAGGCCTGCTCGAGCAGGGCCATCTCCGGCGCGGTGAACTCCTGGCTGGCGTCGGAGACGAACAGGACGGCGTCGGCGGTGGGCAGCAGGTCGAGGGTGGTCAGCGCGTGCGCCACCACCCCGAGGCCGCCGACGCCGGCGGTGTCGACCAGCTCGAGACCGCCGGCGAGCAGTCGCCGGGGCAGCTCGACCTCGGCCTGGAGGATCCGCTCGGCACCGGGCCCGGTGACCCGCGCGGCGACGGTCTCGACCGGGACGGGCACCCGCTCGGTGACGACCTCGGCGCCCGGGGCGGGAGCCGGCCCCACCGCCCGCACCAGCGTGGCCCGCGGGGCGGCCCCGTTGCGCACGACCGTGGGGACGACGGTGGCGACGTCGTCGGCGACGGGACAGACCGGCACCCCGGTCAGCGCGTTCACCAGCGAGCTCTTGCCCTGCTTGGGCTCCCCCAGGACCAGGACGCGCACGCCTGGCGAGGCGTGCCTCCCCCGCGCCTGGGTGAGCCGCCGCTGCAGGTCGGGCCGCCCGCACTCCTCGGCGAGCGCCAGCACCCGGTCGACGAGCTGCTCTGGTGTGACCACTGCCACCTCCTCCGGAGCCCCGGTGATACCACTGCGGGCCCGACTGCGGACGGAAGGCAGCCCGGCCCCGGCGCGCTGGACGCCGGGGCCGGGCGCGTCCGGGTCAGTGACCGCCGGCGTCGACCTCGGCGACGACCACGACGTCGTCGTTGTCCTCGACGGTGTCGTTCAGCGAGCCGTTGAACGACCCGTTCCCGTCGTTGTCCTCGGAGAAGACGTCGTTGTCCTCGGAGTAGTCGTTGCCGACGTCGTCCAGGTCGACCGAGTTGTCCTCGGAGTAGTCGTTGCCCACGTCGTCCAGGTCGACCGAGGTCTCCTCGGAGTGGTCGTTGCCGACGTTCTCCAGGTCCACCGAGTTGTCGGTCTCGGAGTAGTCGTTGCCGACGTTGTCGAGGTCCACCGAGACGTCGTCCCCGACCTGGCCACCGTCGTTGGCGGTGGTGTTCGTGCCGCCGGAGTTCTCGCTGCCGACCTGGTCACCGCCGACGACGCTGCCGTCCCCGGTCTCGACCCCGGCCGAGTCCTCGACGATCGGGCTGTCGTCCCCGACGGTGACGTCGTTGCCGTTGAACGACCCGTTCACCGAGTCGTCCACGTGCACCGACTCGTCGGAGTTGTCGGTCGTGTTGCCGTGGCCGACGGAGTTGCCGTCACCGGAGACGTCGTAGCTGTTGCCGGAGTCGGAGACGTCGACGGTGGTCTCGCTGTTGTCGACCTCGACGTCCTCGACGTCGTCGCCGGCCGCCACGCCGTCGCCACCGACCACCACGTTGTCGTCACCGAAGATCGCCTGCGCGTCGCCGCTGACCCAGATGCTGTGCGAGGCGTCGATCTCGACGTCCACGTCGGTGTAGGTGACCGAGATGTTCTGCAGGTGCGTGATGACGACCGTCTCGCTGCCGGCGGCCGGGGCCGGCGCCGGGGCGTGCCCGCCGCCGCCCTGCCAGCCGCCGTGGTCCTCGTCGGTGTCGCAGGCGGCCTCGTCGTGGTCGTGGTCGCGGGCCGGGGCGGGGCTCGGCCGGTCGTCGTCGCCGCCGTGCGCCGGGGCGGGGCCCGGCTTGTCGTCGTCGCACCCGCCGGACCGGCCGTGGTGTGCGTCGTGGGAGTGGCCGTAGCCGTCGTCGTCGTGCCCGCGGCCGCCGTGACCTCCCCAGCTGACCGGCGCGTAGCCGGCCACCATCGGCATGAGGTCGTCGACCTCGGCCGGGGTGGCGTCGACGCCCGCGGCGGCGAGCGCGCCCGTCGGGTCGGCCGCGTAGGCCTCGGCGGCCTCGGGGTCGCGGAAGAGGTCGAGGATGAAGTCGAGCAGCGAACTGGCGACGTTCGTCATGGCAGGTCCTCCGGGTCCGTGAGCCGCCCGTCGTCGGCCGGCTGGCGACGGCAGTTCAGCCGCCCCCTCCGCGCCCGGGCAGCGGGTGGCGTCCCCCCACTTCCGACTCCGCGTTGGGGGGTGCGCGCTGACTCCCCGTTAGGGGACTCGGGGTGTCGCCCCCTACTTGCCGCCCGCCGGCACCACACGCGGGAGGAAGCAGGGACAGGCGTGACGCAGGCGACATACGGTCCTGCGGCGTACCGGCTCAGGGAGCGGGCCGGCGGGCAGGGTGACGGGGGGACCTGTGCGCGACGGCGAGTACGGGCTGGGCATCGACATCGGCGACGGCACGGTCGCCGCGGCGGTCTGCGCCGAGGGCGCGGGAGCCGCCGAGCCCCTGCCCCTGGGGGGACCGGGGGACCCCCCGGTCGCACTCGCGGTCGACGACGACGGCGTCCGGCTCGGCGACCCCGTCCCCGGGCGGGCGGCGGGCGTCCTGGCGCGGGTGGGCGCCGCGACGCCGCTGCACCTGGGCTCCGGCCCGGTCCCCGCCGCCGCCGTGGTGGCCGGGGCGGTGCAGCTGGTCCGGGCCGCGGCCGCGGAGCGGCTGGGCCGGCCGGACGCCTGGACGGTCGTCACCGTGCCGCCGTCGTGGGCCGGCCACCGCCGGGCAGCGCTCGCCGCGGCCTTGCAGGAGGCGGGCGTCCCCCGCTTCACGCTGGTCTCCGCCGCGGTCGCCGCCGTCGCCCGCCACACCGGCACCGGTGAGCTGCCGGAGCGGCCGACCGTCGCCGTGTACGACCTCGGCGCCGCCACCGTGGACCTCGCCGTCGTGGGCCCCGACCCGGGGGATCCCGACGCCGGCCTGCCGCGGCACCTCGCGCCGCCGCCCGCGCCGCTCGGGTGGGGTGGCCGGGACGTCGACGACCTGCTGGTCGGCCACGTCCGCGGGTCCTCGGCCGGCGCCCCGGACCCGGAGGCGGCCGCGGCGCTGCGGCGCGCGTGCGTCGCGGCCAAGGAGGCGCTCTCGGAGGAGACCGCCACCCGGGTGGAGGTGGGTCCCGAGGCGGTCCGGCTCACCCGCGAGGAGCTCGACGAGCTGCTCGACGGCCCGGTCCGGGAGTCGGCCGCGCGGCTGCGGGCCGCCGTCGAGGCCGCCGGCGTGGACCCGGCCGCCCTGGACGCGGTCGTGCTCACCGGCGGCGGGGCCCGGATGCCGCTGGTCGCGGAGGTGCTCTCCGGGGAGCTCGGCCGGCCGCTGGCCCTGGGGCCCGCACCGGAGCTCACCGCGGCCCTGGGCGCGGCGGGCCTGGCCGCGGAGGCCCTGGCCACGGAGGCGCTGGCCATGGAGGCGCTGGCCACGGAGGACCCGGCCGCAGGGGGGACGGCCGCCGACGGCGTCCCCACCCCCGCCGCCGTCGCCCTCCACGCGGCGCCGCCCCCGGCCGTCCCGGCCGGGGCCCGGCGTCCCGTGCCCGGCGCCCCGCCGCGGGGGCCGGGCGGGAGCCGGCACCCCGCAGCCGGGCCGGAGCGGACCCGCGCCCGGGCCCGTCGGGCACAGCGCGGTGTGCTCGTCGGCGTCCTGCTGCTGTGCCTGCTCGTGCTGCCGCCCGCCGTGGCGGGCCTCCTCGGCACCAGCGGCACCGCCGCGCCGGGGGGCGAGGTCCCGGTGGCGCAGGCCGAGGACGGCGCCGCGCCCACCGGCGGGTCGCCCGGCGTCGCCGCACCGGGTGCCGCCCGACCGGCCGGCGCCGCTGCCCCCGCAGGCACGGCCCGGTCCGCGGGAGGCGTGCGGGCGACCGACGACCCGGCCGCGTCGGCCGGCGCCGTCACCGCGGTCCCGGCGGTCGACCCCCGGACGCCGGGGTCGACCGGCGCGGCGGGGAGCTCGACCGCCCCTCGCTCTCCGGCGGGGACGCCGGTCGCGGGCACCCCGACCGGCGGCACCACGGGCGGGGCCCCCACCGGGGGCACGGCGTCGGGCGGCGACCCGACCCCGGGGACCACCGCGCCACCGGCCGCCACCCCGTCGGGGACCGCCGGTCCCCCGTCCGGACCACCTCCGTCGGGGACACCGGACGAGACCCCCTCGGGGACCCCGTCGGAGACCCCGGACGAGACGCCCACCGAGGACCCCACCGAGACCCCGACCGAGACGCCGGGTGAGACCCCCACCGAGGACCCGGGGACCGGGGGACCGGCTCCGGACACCACGACGCCACCCGCCGAGGGGACGACGACGACCGACGATCCCGAGACGCCCGCCGCTGACACCACCGGCCCGGCCGCGCCGTCCCCGGGTACCCCGTGACCGCCGTCGCCCATCCCCCCGTCGTGCACACCGCCGCCTCCCCCGCGGCCCGCGTCCCCGGACCCCGCCCCGCCCGGCTGGCCGGCAACATGGCGGACGGCCCGGTGGCGCGGGCGGCGGCGGCACGTGCCGTCGTGGTCTGCGGTCCGGCGGGGACCGGCAAGACGCACCTGCTCGACGAGGTCGCCGCGCTGCACCGGCGCGCGGGACTGACGGTGCTCAACGCGCGCACCGAGGACCCCGACGCGGTGACCGGGCCGTTCGTCCTCGTCGTCGACGACGCGCACCGCGCCACCGCGGAGGTCGCCGACCGGGTGCGCCGCGCGCTGCGGTCCCCCCACGCCCGGGTCGTCCTGGCCTCCCGGCCCTGGCCGCGCCCGGCCGCCCTCACCGCCCTGCTCGCCGACGTGGCCGCCGAGGTCCCCGACGACCGGCACTCCGTGGTGCTCGGCCACGTCGACCGGGCCCGGGTCGAGGAGTGGGCGCGGGCCTGCCTGGGACCGGCCGCCACGCCCGCGCTCGCGGACGCCGTCCACGCCCGGACCGGCGGCCTCCCCGCGCTGGTGCACGGCCTGCTGTCCGCCCTCGCGCGGCGGCCGGGCCGGGTGGACCTCCGCGTCGTCCCCGAGAAGATGCGGGCGCAGCTGAGCGCCGACCTCGACGCCCTCGACGAGCGGACCCGGGCGCTGGTGCACGCCGTCGCGGCCGGCGCCCCGCTGGACGACGACGTCCTCGGCGGGCTGCTCGACGTCCCCCTGGAGCAGGTGGCCGACCTCATCGCCGCGGCGCGGGCGACCGGCCTGGTGCTGGCCGACGGGCGGGTGGTCCCGGTGGCGCAGGAGGTGCTGCTCGCGACGACCCCCGCCGACGTCACCCGGCGCACCCGGCGCCGGCTGCTCGGCCTGCTGGTCGAGCGCGGCGAGGAACCGGTGGGGCTGGCCCGCGGCCTGGCCGCGGACCGGGTGCGCGACCCGCGGGCCGCCGCGCTGCTGGAGCGGCACGCCGACGCCGCTCTCGGTGCGGACCCGGCGCTGGCCGGGGAGCTGCTGAGCGCGGCCGTCGACACCGGGGCGCCGGTCGCCTGCCTGTCGGCCCGGCGGGCCCAGGCCGCCGCCCTGACCGGCGACCTCGACGGCGCGGTGCGCTGGGCCGACGCCGCCCTCGCCGACCCCCTCGCCCCCGACCGGGCCCGGGCCGCCGGGGTGCTCGCGGCGGTGCTGGCCCGGCGCGGGCTGCTCGGCCGCGCCGCGGAGCTCTGCCGGTTGGCCGGCCCGGAGCACGCGGGCTCGGCGGCGCTGGCCCTGCTGGCCACCGGACACCCGGACGAGGCCGCCCGGCTGGTGGCGGCGGCGCGGGCCGGGACCTCCGGGGCGCCGACGATGCTGTCGGTCAGCGAGGACCTGATGGCGGAGGGCATCACGTGCTCGCTGCGGTCGGGGACGGACGCCGCCGACCCGGTGCCCGCGGCGCTGTCCACGCTCACCCGCGCCGCCGCGCTGCTGGAGCCGGTCGGCCGGACCGCGCTGCTCGTGGACACCCCCGCGGCGCTGTCGGCGCTGGTGGCGCTGCAGTGCGGTGAGCTGACCGTCGCCGAGTCGGTGCTGCAGCGAGCGGTCGACACCGACCTGGGCGGCCGACCGGCGCGTCCCCGGCACCTGCTGCTGCTGGCGTGGATCGCCATGCTGGCCGGCCGGATGGCCCGGGCCCGGGAGCTGATGGCGGAGGCGCAGGCCGTCGAGGGCGGCGCCCTCGAGCCGCGCGACGAGCTCTTCCTGCAGGCGCTGGAGGTGGGCCTGGCCCGCCGCAGCAGCGACGTCCCGGCGCTGGTGCGCGCGTGGGTGCGGGCGCGCGAGGCCGTCGTCCGGCACCCCGTGGACCTGTTCACCCTGCTGCCGCTCGGGGAGCTGGTCGTCGCCGCGGCGCGGCTGCGCGACGGTGACCGGCTGCGCTCCCACCTGACCGAGGCGCAGGCGCTGCTCGCCCGGCTGGGGGACCCGCAGCTGTGGGCGACGCCGCTGCACTGGAGCGGCGCGCAGGCGGCGATCATCACCGACGACCCCGCGGCGCTGCGGCCGCACGCGGCAGCGCTGGTGGCCGCGGCACGGACCAGCCCGCACGCCGCGACGCTGGCCGAGGCCGGGCGGACCTGGCTGCACGTCCTCACCGACGAGATCGACCCACCGGCGGTGGTGGCCGCGGCGGAGGCGCTCGGGGCGGCCGGGCTCGGCTGGGACGGCTCCCGGCTGGCGGGGCAGGCCGCGGCCCGGGTCACCGACGCACGGGCCCGCTCGATCCTGCTGGCCTGCGCGCGCACGCTGGTCGACCCCACCGACGGGGACACGCCCGGCGAGTCCGGGGAGGACGCCCCGCCGGCCGCCCCGGTGGCGACGGGCACGCTCAGCGAGCGGGAGCGGCAGGTGGCGCGGCTGGTGGTGGAGGGGCGGACCTACCGGGAGATCGGCGGGCGGCTGTACATCTCGGCGAAGACGGTGGAGCACCACGTCTCGCGCATGCGCCAGCGGCTGGGCGCCGGCACGCGGTCGGACCTGCTGGCGCGGCTGCGCGCGGAGCTCGCGGAGGGCGCCTAGCGGCCGGAGCCGGCCAGGGCGGCGCAGGGGACGCAGACGTCGCGGGCCGACGTCGGCCAGTCCTCGTCGAGGGTGACGCGGGCGAGCGTGCCGCAGAGGGTGAGCTCGCAGGCGCCGTCGACCTCGGGGGCCGGGCGGTGCAGCTCGACGGCGTGCCACAGGGCGGCGGTCGGGCCGTGGGCGCGGCTGCGGGCGGCGACGTAGGCGGTCGCGGCGAACGCGGTGGGGGCGGTCGAGGCGGCGGTGGGGGCCATGCAGGGAGGGTCGACAGGCTGCCCGGCCTCCGGGAGGCGGGCCGCCGCGGTGTCACCCACCCGGGTGAGACGGCGGGCCGGCGGGGGCGGCGGCAGGATGTCCCCGTGGAGCTGACCAAGCACGGGCACGCCTGCGTCGTGATCAGTGACGGCGACCGGCGGCTGGTCGTCGACCCCGGCGCCTGGACCGACCCCGCGGCGCTGGAGGGTGCGAGCGCGGTCCTGGTCACGCACGAGCACCCCGACCACTTCGTCGGCGACCGGCTGCGCGCGGCGCTGGAGGCCGACCCGGCGCTGGAGGTGTGGACGAACCCGTCCGTCGCGGAGCAGCTGGACGGGCCGGGGAGCCGGGTGCACGCGGTGGGCGACGGCGACGCGCTGACCGTCGCGGGCTTCGACGTGCAGGTCCACGGCGAGTGGCACGCGGTGGTCCACCCCGAGCTGCCCCGGGTGCGCAACGTCGGCTTCCTGGTCGGGGGCCAGGTGTTCCACCCCGGCGACGCGTTCACCGTGCCGGGGACCCCGGTGGCCACGCTGCTGGTGCCCCTGCACGCGCCGTGGTCGAAGGCGGCCGAGGTGATCGACTACGTGCGGGCGGTGGACGCCGACCAGGCCTTCGCCGTGCACGACGGCCTGCTCAACGACACCGGGCTGGGCCTGATGGCCGGCCTGCTGGGCGAGCGCGGCCCGGGCACACCCACCCCCTACGGCCGGCTGACCCCGGGGGAGGCGGTCGAGCTCTGAGGCCCGCCCCCTCCCCCGGGCGCGAGGTCAGCGGCGGACGGTGCGGCGGTTGCGTCCCGCGACGCTCTCGGCGACGCCGATCAGCAGGACGGCGGCGACGACGGCGAGCACGAAGCCCAGGACGTTGAGCTCCCAGATGCTGCCGGTGCCGAAGAACTGGGCGATGAGCCCGCCGATGAGGGAGCCGACCAGGCCCAGGGCCAGGGTGGCGAGGATGCCCAGGTGCTGCTTGCCCGGGACGATCAGGCGGGCCAGGGCCCCGATGATCAAACCGGCCACGAGGAAACCGATCACGACGAGTCCTCCGGGTGGGTGCGTGGCGCCCGGCCGGTCGCCGGGCGCGCCTGGGGCTCATCTACCCGCATGATCACCGCGCACACCCGGGCCGTTCGTCACTGGTCCGCGGGGACCTGCTCCACGTGCGCCGGGAGCTTGTCCAGCTCGTCGTCGACGGTGCGCTGCACGAACTGCTGCACGGCGCGGCGGGCCAGCCGGTCGGCCAGCCGGGGACGGCGCGGCTCGTGGGTGAGCGTGACGGTCACCCGGGTGGCGCCGTCGGCGGCGTCGTCGAGCTCGATGCGCGTCGTCCACGTCTCGGGGGTGAGCTCGAGCCGGGTGGTGACCACCCGCCCGGGCTCCCACTCGACGATCTCCCCGCGCGGGGCCCCCTCGCGCGGGGTCCGGTCGGCGGCGAGGCGGCCGGGGACGCAGACGAACCGGGCGCCCTTCCCGGACCGGCCCCCCTCGACGACGTAGGAGACGTCGCAGACGGCGCAGTAGGGCTCCAGCACGGCCAGCGCCCGCCACACCCGGCTGCGCGGGGCGGCCACCTCCCGGGTCCCGCTGGCCGTGGTCACGTCCCGACGGTAGACGGGGGCCCGCCCGGTCCCGGGGCGAGGTCGGCGAGCACGGCCCGGGCGACGGCCCAGCGCTCCTCCCCCACCCGGCGCGCCCAGTCCCGCTCGACGGCGGCCAGGCGCCGGCGCACCGCCTCGTCGACCTCCCGGCCCCGGTCGGTGAGCCGGACCAGCCGCGCCCGCCCGTCGGAGGGGTCGGGCAGCACCTCGACGTACCCGCCGGCCTGCAGCGGCGCGAGCGCCTGGGCCAGGGCCTGCTTGGTGTGCCCGCTGTCGGCGGCCAGCCGGCTCAGCCGCTCCCCCTGGGCCGGCAGCATCGCCAGCAGCCGGTAGTGCCGCATGCGCAGGCCCGGGTAGCGCGCGTCGCTGAGCGCGTAGAGGTCGTCCCGGATCAGGGTCATCGCCTGCTCGAGCAACGCGGTGACCAGGACGGGGCGTTCTCTGTTGACGGGATCGGACAAGCGGCTTCACCATCCATGCACCGTCAGACAAGCGGCTTGACCATCCTCCCACGGGAGCTCGTGA
This sequence comes from Geodermatophilus sp. SYSU D00663, assembly GCF_054050655.1. Lineage (NCBI taxonomy): Bacteria > Bacillati > Actinomycetota > Actinomycetes > Geodermatophilales > Geodermatophilaceae > Geodermatophilus > Geodermatophilus sp. SYSU D00663. Next base: position 144,557 of record NZ_JBJGZT010000006.1, read on the forward strand.
TGACGACCCCTCCGTGCCTGGCGCTCTTCCGCCCCCTGCGCCCGCACCTCCCCCTCCGGCCCGCCCCGGTGCAGCCCGACCCCCCGTCCCCCGGGACGGCGGCCCCCCGGTGAGCGCACTGCCCGGCGGGACGACCGTCGCCGAGCTGCTCCCCGCCCTGCGCCGCTGGACCGGCCGTCCCGGGCTGACCGTCGACGCCGTCACCACCACGCCGGTCCCGCACCGCATCTCCGCGCCGACCACCCGCGCGCTCACCCGGGTGGCGGTCACCGCACGGGACGCCACCGGTCCGGTACGGCTCCCGCTGGTCGTCAAGGAGCTGCAGCGGGCGCGCGAGGGCCTGCCCCCGGAGATCCCCCCGCCGGTCCGCGAGTACATCGACTCGCAGATCCCGTGGCGCACGGAGGCGGACGTCTACGCCTCCGGCGTCCGGGACCGGCTGCCGCCGGGGCTGCGGGTGCCCGGGCTGGTGCTGGCGACGGAGGGTCCCGGTGACCGGGTCACGCTGTGGCTGGAGGACGTGGCCACGACCGAGCGGCCCTGGACCGCCGGCGACATCCGGGCGGCGGCCACCGCGCTCGGCCGCGCGGCGGCGCGCCGGCGGGAGGAGCCGCGGGTCCCGGTGCCCTGCGACACCTTCCTCGGCAACTACGTCGCCAACCGGCTGGGCCGCTACGCGCTGCCGCTGCTGGCCGCCGACGACACCTGGGCCCACCCGGCGATGCGGGCGCCCGAGGTCGCCGCGCTCCGCCCGGACCTCGGCGAGCTGGCCGGCCGGGTGCCCGCGCTCTGGGACGAGCTCGGCTGCGTGCCGGAGCTGCCCGCCCACGGGGACGCCACGCCCGCGAACCTGCTGCGCCCCCCGGACGAGCCGGGCACGTTCGTGCTGCTGGACTGGGGGACGGCCACACCGGCGCCGGCCGGGTTCGACGTCGTCCCGCTCGTCTTCGGCCGGGCCGAGGCCGGCACCGCGCCCGCCGGTGAGGTGCCCGCGCTGCTCGACGTCGCCGTGGCCGCCTACGCCGCGGGGCTGGCCGCCGAGGGGCTCGAGGTGCCGGCCGACCGGCTGTACCGGGCCGCGGTCGCCGCGGCCCTCATCCGGTACCCGTGCACCAGCCTGCCGCTGGACCACCTGGGCGCACCGGTCGGCGACGACCTCCTGGCGCACGCTGTCGAGCGCGCCGGGTTCGTGCGGATGGTGCTCGACCTGCAGCACCGGCCGGCCGCGCTCAGCGGCCGCTGACGGCGCCCTCAGAGCTGCAGGGTCGCCGCGGCCAGCAGGTAGGCTGCGGACACCGCCCCGGGGTCGTGCAGGTCCCCCGGGTCCTCCGCCGCGGCCCGGGAACGCGCGCGCACAGCGGCGCCGGGATCGTCGGTGACGAGGGCGAGGGACAGCCCGGCGACGACGGCGAGGGCGTCGTGCTCGTCCAGGTCGTCGAGGACGAGGCCGTCGTGGAGGAGGGTCGCCGCCTCGAGGAACACCTCGCGGGCCGTCCCGGCGTCCACCTCGGGCCGTGCCCGCGCGACCTCCTCCGCGGTCGCCAGGAACCGGTCGCGCAGCGCACCTGCGACGTCGAGCGGCACGCCGGGAGCGTCCCAGCGGGCCCGTCCTCTGGTCGAGCGGGTTCGGCGGCCCGCCGTCCGCCCGGTCAGCGGCCGGTGACCGACACCTCGAACTCGACCTGGCTCACGTCCGGCCGCAGCCGGGAGAAGCTGTGCACCAGCGGGTGCCCGGCGCTGTCGCGCACGGTGGTGCGGACGACCAGCAGCGGCGAGCCGGCGGCGATCCGCAGCAGGTCGGCCTCGTCCGGGGCGGCGGTGCCGACGTCGACGACGATGCGGGCGTGCGCGAGGTCGGCGCCGTACTCGCGGCGCAGGAAGTCGTACAGCGAGCCCTCGCTGAAGTCCTCCTCCGCGGCCCGCGGGTAGAGCGCGGCGGGCAGGAAGCTGTGCGCCACGTGGTTGGGCGCGCCGTCGACGCTGCGCAGCCGCTCCAGCTCGACGACGTCCTCGGCGACGTCGAGGGCGAGCTCGGCGGCCACCGGCGACGGCGCGGGCACGACCCGCTGGGTGAGCACCGTCGTCCCCACCTGGGCGCCCTGCTCGGCCATCACCGAGCTCCAGCCGGCGATGCGGTGGACGAAGCTCTCGCGGTACTCGTGCCGGATCGCCGGGCGGGTGACGTAGGTGCCCCGGCCCTGCTCGCGCACGAGGTGCCCGTCGGCGACCAGCCCGTCGACGGCGCGGCGCAGGGTGATCCGGCTGACGCCGTACTCGGCGCACAGCGTGGGCTCCGGGGGCAGCAGGGCCCCCTCGGGCATCGCGGCGACCCGGCGCCGCAGGTGCTCACGGACCGAGAGGTACTTCGGTCCCGCCGTCGCCACTGTCACGGACGCCAGACTATGCGGGAGAAGACGTCTGAGGACGTCATGTCGTATGAGACGTCTCTCGCTCGGGTGACGTCCACCTCTACGGTGCCCGGAGTTCGACCACGGTCACCTCGGGCCGCGCACCGATCCGCATGGGCGGTCCCCAGTAGCCGGCGCCGGTCGTGACGTACAGCTGCGTGTCGCCGTGCCGGGACCAGCCCTCGACCGCGGGCTGGTCGAGGCGGATGGCGTAGTCGAAGGGCCACAGCTGCCCGCCGTGCGTGTGCCCGGCCAGCTGCAGGTCCACGCCGGCGGCCCGGGCCTGGTCGACCATGTACGGCTGGTGGGCGAGCAGCACGACCGGCGTCGCGTCGTCCCGGCCGTCGAGGGCGGCGTCGAGGTCCGCGCCGTGCCCGGGGACGCCGGAGCGGGCCGCGGTGCGGTCGTCGATGCCGGCCAGGTCGAACGACGCGCCGCCGCGGGTGATCGGCACCCGCTCGTTGCGCAGCACCTCGACGCCGAGGGTGGGCAGGTGCCGCAGCCAGGCCGTGGTGTCGACGAAGTACTCGTGGTTGCCGGTGACGAAGTACACGCCCTGCTCGCTGACCAGGTCGGCCAGCGGCGCGACCTCCTCGCGCAGCTCGTCGACCTCGCCGTCGACCAGGTCGCCGACGATGGCCACGACGTCGGGCCGCTGGGAGTTGACGATCTCGACCAGCCGCTCGAAGCGCCGTCCGCCGTAGGTGGCCGACAGGTGGCCGTCGGAGAAGGTGACGATCCGCAGGCCGTCGAGCGCCGGGTCCAGCCGCGGCAGGGTGACCGGCACCCGGCGGACGACGGGCGCGGAGTTGGCGAGGTACACGCCCGTGCCGGCGGTGCCCAGCGCCACCGCACCGGCGGTGACGGCGAGTGAGCGCGCGAGGAACAGCCGGCGGGAGGGATCCGCGACGACCGCGCGGTCCTCCGGCCGCGACTCCGGCTCCGGGCCCGACTCCGGCTCCGGGCCCGGCTCCGGGTCGGGGCCGACGGCGGGCACCGGTGCCGGCGTGGCCGGGACGGCGGCGGGGGCGGTGGCGGTGGCGGGCCGGCGGGTCCAGCGGCGCAGCACCAGGCGGACCGGCTCGAGGACGAGCAGCGCGAGGAACGCGTAGAAGGCGACGCCGAGCCAGGTGTAGGCGACCCAGTCCAGCGGGGCGGCGGCGTCCAGGGGGAGCGTGCGGCGCAGCAGCACCGCGGTCGCGGGCAGCAGGGCGAGCACCACGGTGAGGGCGGTGAGCCGCCGCCGCGCCCGGCCGGGCCGGGTGGTGCTCCTGACCAGGCGCCACCAGAGGTAGCCGTGCAGGAGGAGCAGGGCGACGAGGACGACCGTCCCGAAGCCGAGCAGACCGATCAGGGACAGGACGGACCTCGCTTCGGCTGTGCGGGAGACACCACGGCAGGAGACGTGCGGGCGGCCCGGGACGTTCCCGTCCCGGGCCGCCGGTACGCGCGGTCAGGCCCTCGCGGCCGCCTTCACCGCGGCGCGCAGGGTGGGCTCGAGTGCCCAGAACCGCTGGTCGGCGTGCTCGGCGCGCAGCTCCTCCAGGGCGTGCAGCCGGCCGTAGGTGAAGGTGTCCTCCCCCGCCCCGACGGCGGCCGCGGCCAGCCGCAGGCACCACTGCCGGGCGACGACGGTGTCCTGGGCCTCGCCGAGCACGTCCTGCACCTCCTTCATGCAGGCGACCAGGGCCTCGGCGGGCGCCCCGAGCACCGGCGCGGCGACCTCCGCGGTGTAGCGGACCCGCTTGGCCGCCTTGCGCACCTCGTGGAGGGCGTGCTCGGTCTCGTCCTCGTGCGCGCCCGGGTCCCGGGCCTCGCGCTCGCGCGCCTCGGCGGTGCGGGCCCGCAGCCGTTTGCCCGTGCGCTTGACCGCGTCGGTGAGGACGGCGTGCGCGGGCTCGCCGGCCGCCTCGGCCAGCGGCGGGTCGGTGAGCAGCGCGTCGAGGGCGTCAAGCAGCGCCAGGTGCCGCCGGTCCGACAGCGCCCGGACCGCCGCCTTGCGCCCCCGCTCGACGTCGGCCACCTCGGTGGACCGCAGCCGGGCGGCCACCGGGCCGCGGACCAGCTCGACCGGCTGCGCCGCGACGACGGACCTGAGGTGCTCGAGGGCCACCTCGCCGTCGCGGGCGCCGGAGAGCGCGGCGCCGATCCACTGGAGCTCGTCGCGGACCGGGTCGGTGGCGGTGCGGTCGAGCACCGGCCGGAACGCGGCCAGGATGCTGCGCAGCCGGCGGCAGGCCACGCGCAGGTCGTGCACGCCCTCGGGGTCGCCGGTGCGGACGCCGATGTCGGCGGTCTGCAGCGCCTGGACCTGGGTCCGCAGCGCGCCCAGCACCACCTCGGCCGCCGTCGGCCCGTCCTCCTTCCGCGCCTTCTTCTTCGCCTTCCTCCCGTCGCCCCTCCCGTCGCCCCTCCCGTCGCCCTTCGCGTCGCCACCGTCCCCGTCGCCGGACGCCGTGCGCGGCGGGGCGAGCGCCGCGAGCCGGTCGGCCAGCACGCGGGAGAGCTTGGACGGCAGGTCGGACGGCTCGATGCCCGCCGCGCCGAGCGCCGCGGTGACGCCGTCGAGCAGCGCCTGGTCGCCCTCGACCAGCTCCACCTCCAGCTCGCGCCAGGTCGTGACGGTCGCCGGGCTCTCGGGGTCGGGGGCCAGCGCGGTGCCGGTGACGGTGTCGGCGGCGACCTCGGCGAGCACGCGGCCGTCGTCGGCGAGCAGGTGCGTGACCTGCCGCGTCGTCTGCAGGGTGGCGACCGGTCCGAGCCTGGCGCCGCGGAGGACGGCGGTCACCGGCTCGGTCACCGCCCGCGGCACGACCGTGCGGCGGGTGCCCAGCGGGGCGTGCACCTCCCGGCGGGAGCCCGCGACGGCGGTGGGCAGCTTGAGGTGCCAGCCGGCGTCGGTGCCGCCGGTCCGCCGGCGCAGCGTGACCCGCGCGCGGGCCAGCCGCAGGTCCGGGGTGTCGAAGTAGGTGGCGTCCAGGTCGTGGGTGACCGGGTCCCCCATCGCCGCGACGCCGTCCACGGTCGTCAGGTCGGGGAGGACGACGTCCGGCCCCGTCTCGAACTTGCGCTCGACCTCGAGCTGTCCGCTGCCCACGTCGTCCTCCTCCTGGGTTCCCGTCGCACCCGACCGTAGGCGCAGGCGGGTGTCGGAACACACCCGTGCGGGCACTCCCCCGCGGAAACGACGCCAGCCGGGGTGTCGACGGAGGAGGCGAGCACCGTGTTGAGCGAGCGAGACCTGTCCGCGGCGATCGGGAGCACGGTGCAGGGCCCCGACGGCGAGAAGATCGGCACCGTCGAGAGCTTCTTCGTCGACGACCGCACCGGCGCGCCCACCTGGGTGGCCGTGAGCACCGGCCTGTTCGGCACCCGGCACTCGATCGTCCCGGCCACCCAGGCGACCTTCGACGACGGCGTGCTGAGCGTGCCCGTGCACAAGGACGCCGTCCGGTCCGCCCCGCACCTGGGCGGCGACCACCTCGGCCCGGAGGAGGAGGCCGCGCTGCGGCAGCACTACGGGCTGACGGCCGGCGCGGCGCCCGGCGTCGCGGCCGGGCAGCCCGCGCCCGGCGTCGCGGCCGGGCAGCCCGGGGCGCCGTCGGGGACCGGCCCGGCCCCCGTGGGGGCCGGGCCCGCGACCGACGTGCCGGCTCCCGGCGGGACGGTCGCGGACACCCCCACCCGGCCGGTCCCCCCGCCGGCCACCGCGACGCGGACCACCACCGAGCAGGCCGCCCCGCCCGCGCCGGCGGAGCCCGCCGCCCGGCACGCCGCGCCGCCCACCGACGGCGCGATGACCCGCAGCGAGGAGCAGCTGCGCGTGGGCACCGAGCAGGTGGCGGCCACGCGGGTGCGGCTGGTCAAGTACGTGGTCACCGAGGAGGTGCAGGTGACCGTGCCGATCCGGCGCGAGGAGATCCGCGTCGAGCACGTGCCCCTCGACGCCCCCGACCTCCCCGGCGAGTCGCTGCAGCCCGCCGACGGGACGGCGCCCGTCACCGGCGCGCCGTCGGCCGGCACCGGCACCGGCACCGGGGGCCTGCCCGGGGAGATCGTGCTGCACGCCGAGCGGCCGGTCGTGTCGGTCGAGGTCGTGCCGGTCGAGCGGGTCCGGCTGACCACCGAGGTGGTGCAGGGCCAGGAGCGGGTCAGCGAGCAGGTGCGGCGGGAGCAGATCGTCGTCGACCAGACGCGCTCGCCGCAGCCGGGACGTGCCGGGACGGCCCCGCTGCAGGGGCCCGCCGCGAGCTAGCCGGCGGTGGGGGGCAGCGGGGTCCTCCCACGGTCGGCGAGGAAGGCGAACCGCTTGCGGGTGGCGGTGACCTCGGCGGGGTCGACGTCGGCCAGCACGAGGGTCTCGCCACCCGCGGCGGCGGCCAGCACCTCGCCCATCGGGTCCACGACCCGGCTGTCCCCGGCGTGGTGCAGGCCGTCCCCGCCGGTGCCCACCCGGTTGCAGGCGACCACGTAGGCCTGGTTCTCGATGGCGCGCGCCTGCAGCAGCGTCGTCCAGTGGTGCCGGCGGGCCGAGGGCCAGTTCGCCGTCACGAGGTAGACGTCGGTGGTCTCGGCGGCGGCCCAGAACACGTCCGCGAAGCGCAGGTCGTAGCAGACGAACGGCGTGATCCGCAGGTCGCCGACGGTCACCGTCACCGGGCCGTCGCCGGCGCGGTAGCGCTCGGCCTCGCCGCCGTGGGTGAACGGGTGCAGCTTGCGGTAGCGGTGCACCGTGCCGTCGGGACCGGCCAGGACGAACGAGTTGTAGGGGAGGTCCGCGCCCGGGGCGACCTCCGGGCAGGTGCCGGCCACCCAGACGCCGTGCTCGGCGGCCTGCGCGCGCAGGAAGGACGCCGACGGCCCGTCCTCGGGCTCGCCGATGCCCGGCGTCATCGAGAAGCCGGTGGAGAACGTCTCGCCGAGCAGCACGAACTCCGCCCCGGCGGCCGCCGCGCGGGCGACCTGCGGCGCCAGCCGGGCGTAGTTGGCCTCCCGGTCCTCCCACACGATGTCGTGCTGGACGATCCCGAACCTCACGCTGCGCCTCCCCGGCCGGACCTCATGCGGACATCCTCGTCAGGCGCGCAACCGCCTCGTCGAGGACCTCGTCGCGCTTGCAGAAGGCGAACCGCACGAGGTGGCGGCCGAGGTCGGCGTGGCCCGCCGTCCAGAAGACGCCGGCGGGCACCGCCACCACCCCCGCCCGCTCCGGCAGGGCGCGGCAGAAGGCCAGGCCGTCGCCGTCGGGCTGCACGCCGCGGACGTCGACCATCGCGAAGTAGGTGGCCTGCGGGCTGATCGTGGGTAGACCGGCGGCGCGCAGCCCGGCGACCAGGACGTCGCGGCGGCGCTGCAGGTCCCGGGCGATGCCGGTGAAGTAGGCGTCGGGCAGCGCGAGCCCGGCGGCGACCGCGGGCTGGAAGGGCCCGGCGTTGACGTAGGTCAGGAACTGCTTGGCGGTGCGGACGGCGGCCACCAGCGGCGCCGGCCCGCAGGCCCAGCCCACCTTCCAGCCGGTCGTGCTGAACGTCTTGCCGCCGCTGCCGACCACCAGCGTCCGCTCGCGCAGCCCCGGGAGGGTCGCCGCGGGGACGTGCTCGGCGCCGTCGAACACCAGGTGCTCGTAGACCTCGTCGGTGACCAGCAGCAGGCCCGCCTCGAGGACCACCTCGGCGACCAGGTCCAGCTCCGCCCGGCTGAACACCTTGCCGGTGGGGTTGTGCGGGGTGTTGAGCAGCAGCAGCCTCGCCCGCGGGGTGACGGCGGCGCGCAGGTCGGCGGGGTCGAACGTCCAGACGCCGCCCTCGGTGTCGGCCGGCGGCGGGCTCAGCGGCACCGGGCGCAGCACGCCGCCGGCCATGGCCACCGCCGCGGCGTAGCTGTCGTAGACCGGCTCGAACAGGACCACCTCGTCGCCGGGCTCGACCAGCGCCAGCATGGCGGCGGTGAGGGCCTCCGTGGCGCCGGCGGTGACCAGCACCTCGGTGTCGGGGTCGAAGGCGAGCCCGCGGAAGCGCCGCACGTGCGCGGCGATCGCCGTCCGCAGCTCCGGGGTGCCGGGGCCGGGCGGGTACTGGTCGGCCATGGTGCCGATGGCGGCGCGGGCGACGTCGAGGACCTCCGCGGGGCCGGGGGTGTCGGGGAAGCCCTGGCCGAGGTTGATCGACCCGGTGGCGACGGCGAGCGCGCTCATCTCGGCGAACACCGTCGTCCCGAAGCCCTGCAGCCGGTCGGCGAGGTACGGCTCGCGGCTCATGCGGCCACCTCGAAGCGGACCGAGCGGCGGGCGACGTCGGCCTCGGCGAGCCGCACCCGCACCCGGGAGCCGGCGGCCGGGCCGGTGCCGGTGCAGCGGGCCCGGATCGCGGGCTCGGCGAGGACGACGGTGCCGCGGTCGCCGTCGGTGTCGACCACGACGGCGTCGAACAGCGCGCCCTCGCGGCCGGCGAGCAGCCAGGCCTCGGTGGCGTCGACGGCGGCCCGCTCGACCGCCCGGGTGCGCCGGTCGGAGGCGGCCATGAGGCCGGGCAGCTCCGGCAGGGCGGCGCGCACCGCGGGGTCGGGTTCGCGGCCGGCGGCCAGCGCGAGGCAGACCTCGGTGGCGAACCGGTCGACCAGCCGGCGCAGCGGGGCGGTGACGTGCGCGTACGGTGCGCCGACGCCGGCGTGGCCGGTCTGCCCGGGCGGGTCGCCGTCGAAGGGCGTGTAGGCCGCGCCGCGCAGCAGGGCGGCCGCCTCCTCGAGGAAGGCCGCGTGCCGGGGGTCGGCGACGTGGAGCCCGGCGAGGACCTCTCCCGGCCCGGCGCCGTCCGGCCACCGCACGCCGAGCGCGGGGGCCAGCCGGCGCAGGCGCTCGACGTCCTCCGGCCGGGCGGGCGGCAGGGTGCGCAGCACGCCCACGCCGCCGTCGAGCATGAGCCGGGCCGCGACCCGGCCGGTGAGCAGCGAGACCTGCGCGTTCCAGCCCTCGACCGGCAGGTCCGCGCGGGCGACCAGCGTCCAGCCGCCGTCGGGACCGCGCACCACCTGCTGCTCCGGGGTGCCGAGCTCGACGGCGCCGCGGTCGGCCGCGCGCCGCTCGAGCAGCCGGCCGACCTCGGGCAGCAGCGCGATCGGGTCGGGGAGGGTGCCGGCGTCGGCCTGCGCCTGGACGCCGGGGTAGGCCAGCTGCGCGCGGCTGCGGACGCGGGCCCGCCGCAGGTCGACGCCACGCACCTCGCCGTCGGCGTCGAGCCGGACGGTCCACAGCGCGGCGGGGCGGTCCTGCCCTGGCAGGAGGCTGGCCGCGCCCTCGCTGAGCACCGGCGGGTGCAGCGGGGTGCGCCGGTCGGGGCTGTAGAGGGTCTGGCCGCGGCGCCGCGCCTCGGCGTCGAGCGCGCTGCCGGGGGGCACCACCGAGCCGACGTCGGCGATGGCGTAGCGGACGACGTAGCCGCCGTCCTCCCGCGCCAGGTGCACCGCCTGGTCGAGGTCGCGGCTGCCCGGCGGGTCGACGGTCACCAGCGGGAGGGCGGTGGCGTCCTCGTCCGGCAGCGGGAGGGCCGCCGCGACCCGCTCGGCCTCGGCGAGCACGTCGGCCGGGAAGGACTCGGGGACGTCGTGCTCCGCGCGGATCGCGGCGAAGTCCGGCCCGGCGGGCGCGGCCTCCGGCCACCGCGGCAGGGCGAGGGGGAACCGGTCCCTGGTCGCGGGGAACCCGGCAGCCGGAGGTGCGTCGTCGTTCCACGTGGAACCCGCGTCGGGGCTCACGCGACGCGCACGTCCTCGGCGCCCTCGATCGAGACGACGTCGCCCCGGCGCACCTGCCGGCCGCGGCGCTCCTCGGGCTCGCCGTTCACCCGCACCGCGCCGGTGACCAGCACGTCCTTGACCTGCGCGCCGGTCGGCACGGCGTCGACGAGCTTGAGCAGCTGACCGAGGCGGATGGAGTCCTCACCGGGACGCAGTTCGACGGTGCGCACGACGTCGATCGTGCCCTCAGGCGGGGACGAGCGCGTCACCGACGGCCACCCGGCCCGCCACCGGCACCAGCGCGCCGACCGCCAGCGTGCCGCCGCGCTCGCGGTGCACGGTCTTGAGGACGCCGGTGTCGCGGCCGATGCCGCCCGGCTGCGGCCGGGTCACCATGACGCAGCGGCTGACCGGCTTGAGCACGTCGAGCACCGCGGTGCCCAGCCGCACCGTCGACCCGACCAGGTCGTCCTCGCCCGCGCCGTCGAGCAGCACGTTGGCGCGGAACCGCCGCCGGTCCCAGGTGCCGAGCGTGCCGGTGGAGACCAGGGAGACGCGGATCCGCGAGCTGTCGTGGAAGGCGCCGGACGCGCCCTCCCAGGCGTCCCACGGTCCGCCGTCCTCGTCGTCGACCGGGTCCTCGTACTGCCGCGGGCCGCGGACGGCCTCCGCCGCGCGCAGCGCCACCGGCTTCCCGAGCCAGGCGGAGAGGACGGCGTCGTCGCCGGTGACCGTGCCGTCGGGGAGGACCACCTCGACGCCGCCGTCGGCCCGCAGCCGGCCCGAGGCGAACAGCAGGTCGGGGACGCGGCGGGCGGTGAGGCCGAAGCCGGTGGACCGGTCGAACAGCGCCCACCGGCGGTCCCCGGCCAGCCCCTCGGGGCCGACGTCGACGGCGTCGAGCCGCTCGCCCTGCAGCGACTTCACCGGGTAGCGCCAGAGCTCCTGCACCCGCACGTCAGGCCGCCGTCCAGGTGAGGGTCCACGTGCCCGACCAGGTCTCCCCCGGGTCGAGGACGACGAGGTCGGCGTCGTCGGCCAGCGCGTTCGGCGGGCACGTCATCGGCTCGACGGCGAGGCTGCGCCGCCGCTGGCCCTCGGGCAGCGTGTCGCCGCTGTAGACCTGCAGCCACGGCCAGGACCGGTCGACGGCGAGCTCGAGCGCGCCGGCGGCGCCGCGCAGCCGCACCCGCGCCCACCCGTCGTCGTCGCGGTCGAGGTCGGTGACGGCGTCGTCGAGGGCGCGGTCGCCGATCCGGCCGACGGCGCCGTCGAAGGGCCGGCGGGTGCCGGTGGGCAGACCGCCGTCGAGGTCGAGGGCGGTTCGCGCGGGGACGGTGAGCTCGGCGTCACCGATGCCGCCGTCGGCGTCCGCCCCGACCGACAGGTAGGGGTGCATGCCGACGCCGAACGGCGCGGGCCGGTCCCCGGCGTTGCGGACCCGGACGGTGACGGTGAGCCGGTCCTCGCCGAGGAGGTGGTCGACGGCGGCCGCGAGGCGGAACGGGTACCCGGGGCGGGCCTCGACGACGGTGCCGACGGTGACCGCGTCGGAGTGGCGGGCCAGCACCTCCCACCGCTGCCAGGTGACCAGGCCGTGCGCGGCGGGCTTGCCGGGCGCCGCGACGTCGAGCTGGAGCCGCTGCCCCTCCCACGTCCACCGCCCGTCGCGCAGCCGGTTCGGCCACGGCAGCAGGACGCCGCCGCGCCGCCCGGCGGGCACCGTGCCCGCGGGATAGCCGTCGAGGACGTCCCAGCCGCCGGCGGTCAGGGCGCGCAGCCCGCCACCGCGCAGGTCGACGGCGAGGCGGGTGGCCCCGCGGACGAGCTCCACCTCCGCCGGCTCGGTCTGCGGCCAGGCGGTCATCGGCGGCACGCTCACCGGCTCACCCCACCACACCGGCGCCGCGCGGGCCCAGCCCGTGATCGAGCGGGAGGACGACGCCGTCCGCCTCGTGGGCCAGCTCGACGGTGCCGCGGCCCGGCCAGGTCGCCGGCCGAGGCTGCTCATGTCCCCGCTCCCCCGCCTGTCGAGGTCCTCCCGGGATCTGTGGACACGGCTCTGAGCTGCGGATTCACGTCGCGCCGGGGTCTCTGATCGACTATTCCTCGATCATGTGTTCGGGTGAGCCGGGGAGCGGGGACGTCCTCGACGACGTCGCCGCGCTGGTCGCCGAGCGCCACCGGATCGACGCCCGCCTCGCCCGTCGGGTCCGGGCCGCCGGACTCGAGCAGGCACCCGAGCGGGACGGCCTGAGGTCGATGGCCTCCTGGCTGCGTGGGCACTGCCGGCTGTCGGCCGCCGAGGCCGCCCGGCTCGTACGCAACGGGCGGGCGCTGGAGCACCTGCCCGCGCTCGCCGAGGCGCACGACGCCGGTCTCGTGTCCGCCGAGCAGGTCGCCGTCGCGGCGCGGGCGGTGACCCCCGAGCGGCTGGCCTCGGCCGCCGACCAGCGTGTGGACCTGGCGGTGGTCGACGCGGTGCTCACCGGCGTCGCGATCGAGCAGCCGCACGCCGACCTCGTCGCGGTGGTGCAGCACTACTGCAACGCCCTCGATCCCGACGGCCCGGAACCGGACCCCACCGAGGGCCGGTCGTTGACGCTGTCCCGGCACGCCGACGGGTCGCTGTCCTTCCGCGGCCACCTGGACGCGGTCGGCGGGGAGAGGCTGCAGACCGCACTCGAGGCCCATGTGCAGGCCGACCGCCCCGCCGGCGACGGGCGCAGCCGCGCCCAGCGCCTGGGAGACGCGCTGGTGCAGCTCGCCGACAACGCCCTCGCCGCCGGCTCGCTGCCGCAGCTGCGCGGGCACAAGCCGCAGCTCGCCGTCGTCATCGACCTCGACGACCTGGTCGACCCGCACGAGCGTCCCAACGCCGGGCGGATGGGCTTCGGCGCCACCATCTCCGCCGCGAGAGCCCGCTGGCTGGCCTGCGACGGCGCCGTCTCCCGCGTGGTGCTCGGCCCCGACGGCGCACCACTGGACCTCGGCCGCGAGCAGCGGCTGATGAGCCGCCACCTCCGCACGGCGGCCGAACTCCGCGACGGCGGGTGCGTGTTCGCCGGCTGCGGCGCACCGACCTGGTGGTGCGACGTCCACCACCTGGTCCACTGGATCGACGGCGGCGACACCAGCCTCGACAACGCAGCCCTGCTGTGCGAGCGCCACCACACCAAGGTCCACCACGGGTTCCGGGTCGAGCGACGACCGGACGGCCGATGGCGCACCCACCGGCCCGACGGCACCGAGATCACCACCCCCGCGCCGCTGCTCGCCCCCGCCGCCTGACCGCGCCCGCACGCGTGCACGGCCGCCCGCTCCCCCAGCGGACGGCCGTGCACGCGTGCTCGCGGTCAGGATGCGGCGGTCACCTGCTCACCGATCTGCAGCAGCTGCTCGCGGGTCAGCTCCTGCGGTGCCAGGAGTTGGAAGAACCGCCCGTCAGGGAGCTGGCCGAGGAGCGTCCAGGAGGGCGGGGTCCCGACGTCACCGGTCAGGAGCGCCAGGCGCCCCGGCCGGCCCTGGACCGTCACCGTCTCCGCCGGGGCGGCCGTCGGCATCCCGTCGAGGAGCCCGTCGATGGTCCCGGTGTACTGGGCACCCGTCGCGCTGAGCCGCAGCGACTGCAGCGGATCGGCGTCGCTGACCAGGTCGAGGCTCCGGCTCTCCTCGTAGCCGCCCACCGACCAGCCGGCCGGCGCCAACCCGAACTGGAGCCCCACCGGCTGCGGCCGGTCGACGATCGACTCCCCCACCGCGACCAGCGCCTCGGCGCGGGCCTGGGCGCCCTCGCCCGCCAGCCACACCCACTGCCCGTCCGGGCGCTCCCACAGCAGGCTGACCGTGCCGTCCTCCGTCCAGACGGAGGCCTCGGCGCCGTCGACGGTCGCCGTCCCGGTCGGCTCGCCCTCCGGCCAGAACCCGTACTCCTCCGAGGACCGGGGGTCCTCCGGATAGAGGCCGAGCAGGACCCGGCCCGGGTCGCCCGACGCCGGTTCGGTGGCACCGGGGCCGCCGGAGACCAGGTACGCGGGCTCGTAGGCGGCGACGAAGTACGGCGGCGTGCTCCCGTACCGGGGCATGCCACCGCGCCGGCTGTGGAGCGGCGCCAGCCCCTCGGGCACCGGGTCGAGGGCGACCGGGAAGGTGACGGCCTCGGCCGCGACCAGCGTGATCCCGCCCGGCGCCGGCGCGGCGGCCGACGGGGCGGGGGACTGCGGCACGGCGTCCTCGGGCGCGACCACGACCGCCGTCGTCCAGGCGGCGGCGACGGCGACCAGCGCGGTGCCGATGCGCAGCGACACCCGCCGCCCGGGCAGCCGCGACCGCCACCGGCGGGTCCCGGCTGCCGCGATCTCCTCCAGCAGGGCGGCGCGGGCGGCCGCGCGCGCGGCGGGCGTCAGTGCCGGCGCCTCGGGCCCGGCCTCGCGGAGCAGGGTCGTCTCGTTCATCGGGTCTCCTCCGACAGCAGGTCGGACAGGGTGGGCGCCTCGAGCACGGCACGGGTCTGGCGGCGGGCGCGGTGCAGGCGGGAACGGACGGTGCCCACCGGGACGCCGAGCACCGTGGCGACCTCCTCGTAGGACAGGTCGCCCCAGGCCACGAGCAGCAGGACGTCGCGGTCGGGGGCCTTGAGCCCGGCGAGCGCAGCCGCCAGCGGGCCGCGCAGCGCCTCGGCGTCGAGCCGGTCGTGCGGGTCGTCGTCGGGGCGGGCGTCCGGCTCGGCCGCCGCCCGGGCCAGCACCCGGTAGCGGCGCCGCTCGGCCCGCGCGGCGCCGTGCACCAGGTTGGTCGCGATGCCGATCAGCCAGGGCCGCACGTCCAGGCGCTCCGGCCGGTAGTCGGCCCGTCGGCGGAAGGCGACGAGGAACGTCTCGCTGAGCAGGTCGTCGGCCAGCTCACCGACCCGCCGGCCCAGGTAGCGGTGCACCGCGGCGGCGTGCCGGTCGAACAGCGTCGCGAACACCTCCGGTTCGGCGAGCGACCCGGCGAGCACCTCGGCGTCGGTCGGCAGCGACGACGGCAGCGCGCGCAGCGGGACGGCGCCCGGCGGCGGGTCCGCCGCCCGGTTCTCAGGGAGCGCTGTCACGGGTGGTGATGATCCAGCCGCGGGAGGTGAGGTCGTCACACCTCTTCATGTCCGGTCGCCCGGATCCGGTTCGCGGGGCGGCATCGCCCTCGCCGCCGGCACCCGGCACACCGCCCTGACCCTCTGCCTCGGCTTCCTGCCGTGGCTGGCCTCCGGTCTGCTGCTTCACCGGCACCCGGCGTGGACGCTGCCCGACGAGGCCGACGACCTCCTGCCGGCCTGACCCCCGAGCCCGGTCAGGCCGGGCCGAGGTCCCGCTCGTAGTACAGCGAGCACCCGGCGTCCGGGGCGTCGACGTAGGCGCCGAACGCGGGGATCGGACGGTAGCCCGCCCCCTCGTACAGCGCGATCGCCTCGGGCTGGCGCGGGCCGGTCTCCAGCCGCAGCGTCGTCCAGCCGCGCTCGCGCGCCGCGGCCTCCAGCCCCGCGAGCACCAGCTTGGACACGCCCCGGCCGCGGGCCTCCGGCGCCACGTACATGCGCTTGACCTCGGCCACGCCGTCGCCCAGGGCGCGCAGCGCACCGCAGCCGACCGCCGTCCCGTCCGGGTCCCGTGCGACCAGGACGACGCTGACGTCCGCGGCCGACGGCGGCGTCCCCGGCTCGCCGTCGCCGTCGTAGCGGGCCCGCAGCTCGGCCTGCTGGGCGGTGGTCAGCCGCCGCACCTCGTCGTCGTCCCAGGCGGCGGGCTCGAGCAGGACCGTCACCGGCTGATCCCGTGCAGCAGCAGCGCGGCGAGCTCGCGGTAGGCGGCGGCGTCGTCCAGGCCGGTGGCGCGGGCGGTGTCGCCCCGGCCGATGCGCGACATCAGCGTGGTGACGGTGTCGGCCACCAGGGCCGGGTGCACCTCGCGGAACCGGCCGGCCGCGACGCCGTCGGCGATCATCGCGGTCACCCGCTCGGCGGCGGCGGCGGTGTTGTGCTCGTACACCGCCCGTCCCGGCGGGAACGCCTCCAGGTCGCGGTAGAACGCCCGCGACGCCGGGGTCAGCTCCCCCGCCACGGCCTCCAGGTACGCGGTGACCCGCCGCGCCGGGTCGGTCTCCCCGGCGGTCCGCGCCTCGACGGCGGCCGTCGCCCGGCGGAAGAAGTGCCGCACCACCCGGACGGCGAGTTGCTCCTTGCTGTCGGCGAGCGCGTACAGCGTCGTCTTGGAGCAGCGCAGCCGGACGGCGAGGTCCTCGAGGGTGAACCCGGCGAAGCCCTCGGCGAGGAACACCTCGGTGAGCTGGTCGAGCAGCTGCGCCTGGCGCGCGGTCAGCCGCCGCTCGCCGGTGTCGGTCGTCGTCACGGCACCTCCTCCGGGCGGACAGCATGCCCCTGGACGACGGACAGTACTGCCGTACTGTTGCCGGTACTGCCGCTGATCCGCGACGAGGGGGACCCCGTGGCCGTCGACCGTGAGCTGCCCACCCAGGAGGCCGCCGACCTCATCGCGCTCACCCGCGAGATCGCCGACGCCGAACTGGCGCCGCGGGCCGGGGAGTACGAGCGCGAGGAGCGCTTCCCGCGGGAGGTGTTCACCCTGCTCGGCGAGGCGGGCCTGCTGGGCCTGCCCTTCGGCGAGGACGTCGGCGGCGGCGGGCAGCCCTACGCGGTCTACCTGCAGGTGGTCGAGGAGCTGGCCATGCGCTGGGCCAGCGTCGCGCTGGGGGTGAGCGTGCACACCCTCGCCTGCGGCCCGGTCGACCGGTTCGGCACCCCCGAGCAGCGCGAGCGGTGGCTGCCGGAGATGGTCGGCGGCCGGCTGCTCGGCGCCTACTGCCTGTCCGAGGCGCACGCCGGCTCCGACCCCGCGGCCATGCGCGCCGCCGCCAAGACCACCGAGGACGGCTGGGTGGCCACCGGCGAGAAGGCCTGGGTCACCCACGGCGGGCAGGCCGACTTCTACACGACCTTCCTGCGCACCCCCGACGACGGCGAGCGGGCCATCTCCTGCTTCCACCTCACCCCCGACCTGCCCGGCTTCTCCGCCGCGCCGCCCGAGCAGAAGATGGGCCTCACCGGCTCCACCACCGCCGCCATCCGGCTCGACGACGTCGCGGTGCCCGCCGACCGGATGGTCGGCGAGCGCGGCCGCGGCCTGGCCATCGCCCTCGGCGCGCTGGACTCCGGCCGGCTCGGGGTCAGCGCCGTCGCCGTCGGGCTGGCGCAGTCCGCGCTCGACGTCGCGGTCGCCTACGCGCTCGAGCGGGAGGCGTTCGGCCGGCGCATCGTCGACCACCAGGGCGTGGCGTTCCTGCTGGCCGACATGGCCGCCGCCGTCGAGTCCGCCCGCGCCACCTACCTGGTCGCCGCCCGCCGCAAGGACGCCGGCAAGCCCTACGCCCGGCAGGCCAGCATCGCCAAGCTGGTCGCCACCGACGCCGCCATGAAGGTCACCACCGACGCCGTGCAGGTGCTCGGCGGGGCCGGCTACACCCGCGACCACCCCGCCGAGCGGTACATGCGCGAGGCGAAGGTCATGCAGATCTTCGAGGGCACCAACCAGATCCAGCGGATGGTCATCGGCAAGCACCTGGCCAGGGAGGCCGTGCCCGCGAACGGCTGACCGTGCAGGACGCACGGCCGACTCGTGACGTCTGTCAATGGTGACCGCCGTCGCGGCGGGAAAGACTCGGGTCACCCGCCGACGAGGAGCCCCGAGATGCCCGAGCCGCACCTGCGCGCCGCCGACGCCGACCGCGCCGCCGTCGTCACCCGCCTCGACGAGTCGCTGGCCGACGGCCGGCTGACCCTGGCCGAGTACGAGGACCGGTCGGCCCGCGCGCACACCGCCCGGACCTACGGCGAGCTGGCCGAACTCACCGCGGACCTGCCCCACCCCGCCCGCCCGGCGCCCCACCCTGCCGCCGCGGCCGCGTACGGCGGCGCCTGGCACGGCGCGTGGGGGAACGACCTGCGCGCGGCCTGGACGAGCTGGCTGGTGACCGGCGTGATCGTCGTCGGCATCTGGCTGGTGTCGATGCTCGGCAGCGGTGACCTCGTCTACCCGTGGCCGGTGTGGGTCGTCGGCCCGTGGGGCGTCGTCCTGCTCGCCCGCACCCTCGGCGAGCGGCGCGGTGGACGGCGGCCGGCCGCCTGAACCGGTGCGGGTCCGTCCCGCATCCGCCGGGTAGCCCTCCGGGGGACCGCAGCCGAGAGCCCCGGAGGACCACCGTGCACACGCTCACCGAGCGCTTCGCCGACGCCCTGCACCACCTCGACGCCGAGCGCGACCCGCAGCCGCTGGTCGACCTCACCGGCGACGACGCCGAGCTGATGAAGCTCAACCAGGACCACGAGGCGCGCGGCCGCGACGGCGCCCGGCGCTTCTGGGAGGACTACCGCAACGTCTTCGGCGACCTGGAGACGACGTTCACGTCGCGGTCCGTCGGGGAGAACACGGCCGCGCTGGAGTGGGAGTCGCGCGGCACGCTGCGCAACGGGAAGCCGTTCACCTACCGCGGCGTCACCGTGATCGAGGGCGACGGGTCCGACGACGGCCTGCTGACCGGCGTCCGCACCTACTACGACTCCGCCGCCTTCCTGCAGGAGACCGCCGGCACCGCGTAGTCCGCCGTCACCGGCCGGACCGCCCGGCCTCCCGCGTGCGGACGGCGGCGCCGGCCCGCTCCTCGAACGCCGCGCCGGGGGCGGGAGGGCCCAGGTGGAAGCCCTGGCCGTAGCGGACGCCCACGCCCTCCAGGGCGGCCCGCTCGGACTCGCTCTCGATCCCCTCGGCGACCAGGTCGGCGCCGATGCGGTCGGCGAAGAGGACGAGGCTGACCGCCAGGGACGCCCGGGCGGGGTCGGTGTCGACGTCCCGCACCAGGGCCCGGTCGAGCTTGATGACGTCGGGGGCGAGCTCGAGGATGTGCTGCAGGGAGGCGAACCCCGAGCCGGCGTCGTCGACCGCGAGCCGCACCCCGGCCCGCCGCAGCCGGCCCAGCGGCTCGGTCAACCGGCCGTAGTCGGCGACCGGGTCGTGCTCCGTCATCTCCAGCACCAGCCGCTCCGCAGGGGCCGCCGTGAGCAGCTCGACCAGCTCCGGGGAGCCGATCGCGGCCGGCGTCGCGTTCACCGACAGGTAGACGTCGGGGGGCAGCCGGTCGAGGGTGGCGAGCGCGCGCTCGACCGCGGCCAGCTCGAGCTGCACCCCCAGCCCCACGGCGGCGGCGTCGGCGAACCAGACGTCGGGTGGGTGACCGAACTGCCCGGGGAAGCGGGCGAGCGCCTCCACGCCGACCGTCCGCCCGGTGGCCAGCTCGACGATGGGCTGGACGACGACGCGCGGACCGCCGTCCTCCAGCACCTGCCGGACCCGTCGGGTGCGCTCCCGCGCGGCCTGCCGCTCGACGAGGGCGGCCGCGTGCTGCTCGGTGACGTCGCGGATGGAGGAGACGACGTACTCGACCTCTCCGGAGGGGTGCGTCACCGGGTCGGTGTTCACCGACAGCCACCGCAGCTCGCCGTCGTCGAGGTGGATCCCGACGACCTGACCACGGACGCCGGTCGCGGTGCGCACCGTCGAGCGGGTGGGTCGCTCGTCGGTCGACCAGCTGCCGCCGTCGGAGTGCAGCGCCGAGCGGAGCCGGTTCAGTTGCTGGCCGTGCAGCCGCTCGGCGCTGAGCCCGAGGATGCGACGGGCTGCCGGGTTGCTCGCCATCACCCGTCCGCTGGGGTCCTGGAGCAGCACGCCCTCGACGATGTTGTCCAGGAGGGTGGCCTGGAGGCGTTCCAGCCGGGCGGTCTCCACCAGCAGCCGCCGCAGCTGGTCCGCGTCGGCATCCGCCTCCCGCCGCCCCGGGCGGAACCCCCTCACCGCGTCCCCCGGGGGGGCCGGCGCCCTCGTCCCGCGACCGTCCGCCGCACCGTGCACGTCCTCGACCTCGCCAACCCGCAGAGGTGACCCGCGATCACCGACGACCCGCCGCTGCGGCGCCGCGGCCCGCACGGACCACCACACGGCCGGGCCCCGTGGCGCCCGTCTGCCGCTGCCCGGTGCGGCCGCCCCGGACACGCGGACGGCCCCCGGGGGATCCCCGGGGGCCGTCAGCCTGGGTGGGCAAGGGGGGAGTTGAACCCCCACGTCCTTCCGGACACACGGACCTGAACCGTGCGCGTCTGCCATTCCGCCACTTGCCCTGGCGAGGAACGACAGTAGCAGCCCGCCGGTGGGACCCGGCGGAGGGGTCCCGCTCCCGGGCCCGGCGGCGCCGGCCGGGCCCGGGGGTGTCACGCGCTCCTGGCCGGTCACGACGCAACCACCCGGCTACGATCAGTCGAGGATCACCTGTACGGGCGAGCGTGGGGGAGCGACTGTGGGCGTGCTGCAGCGCTTCGAGCGACGGCTCGAGGGGATGGTCGGCTTCGCCTTCGCCCGGATCTTCAAGGGCAAGGTCCACCCCGCCGAGATCGCCAAGGCGCTGCAGCGGGAGGCCGACGAGCAGAAGTCGGTCATGGGCGAGGGCCGGGTGCTCGCGCCCAACGTCTACGACGTCCGCCTGGGCCCCACCGACTACGACAACCTCGCCGAGTGGTCCGGGCAGCTCGCCTCCGAGCTCGCCGACATGGTGTCCGAGCACATCGAGGACGAGGGCTGGCAGGTCTTCGGCGAGGTCCAGGTCCGCCTCGAGCGCGACGACGACCTGCCGACCGGCGTGTTCGAGGTCAGCTCGCACGTCGCCGACCCCGCCCGCCCCGGCTCGCGCGCCGACTCCCCCGCCGTCCCGCCGGCGCCGCCGCTGCACGGCTCCGGCGCGGTCCCCCCGCTCCCGCCGCTGCACGGCCGCGTGGCCACCGACACCGGGCGGCAGCACCCCTCGGTGGTCGGCCGCGCGGGTTCCCGCCCCGGCGTCACCCACGTGCTCGTCGTCGACGGGCCCGGCACCCGGCACGAGCTCACCACCGGCCGCAACGTCATCGGCCGCGGCACCGACGCCGACATCCGGCTGCCCGACACCGGCGTCAGCCGCAAGCACGCCGACTGCGTCCTGGAGAACGGGACCGCCGTCGTCGAGGACCTCGGGTCGACCAACGGCACGCTGGTCAACGGCCGCCGGGTCAGCCGGCAGGCGCTGTCCGACGGCGACGTCATCCGCATCGGCCACTCGGTGCTGGTGTACCGGCAGGACGGCGCGTGAACGGGAGCCGGCCGTGACCGCCGAGATCGTGCTGCAGGTCTTCCGCTTCGGGTTCCTGCTGCTGCTCTGGCTGTTCATCTTCGCCGCGTTCCGCGTCGTCCGCGCCGACCTGTTCGGCGGCCGCACGGGGCGGGTCGCCTCGGTCCCGCCCCGCGCCGCGGCGACCCCCGCCCGCAAGCGCGGACGCGGCCCCCGCACACTCGTGGTGACCGCCGGTCCGCTGACCGGGACGAAGATCACGCTCGGGGAGCAGCCCATCCTCATCGGCCGCGCCGACGACTCGACGCTCGTCCTCACCGACGACTTCGCCAGCTCGCGGCACGCCCGCCTGACCAACCGCAGCGGGCAGTGGTACGTCGAGGACCTCGGCTCGACCAACGGCACCTACCTCGACCAGCAGCGGGTGCAGGGGCCGCTGCTCGTGGCTCCCGGCCAGCCGATCCGCATCGGTCAGACCGCCCTGGAGCTGCGCTGATGGGCACCTTCCGGACGAGCACGCAGACGACCACGGGGAGCGGCAGACCAGACGTGAGCAGGTCCCGATGAGCCTCGCGCTGCGCTACGCCGCCCGCTCCGACCGCGGTCTGGTCCGCGGCAACAACCAGGACTCGGTCTACGCCGGGCCCCGGCTGCTGGCCGTGGCCGACGGCATGGGCGGGCACGCCGCGGGCGACGTCGCCAGCAAGGTGGTCATCGCCGCGCTCGAGCACCTCGACGACGACGCGCCCAGCGGCGACATGCTGCAGGCGCTGCGCGAGGCGGTCTTCGACGGCAGCGAGCACCTGCGCGAGGTCATCCGCGAGTCGCCGCAGCTGGAGGGCATGGGCACCACGCTCACCGCCGTCCTGTTCGCCGGCGGCCGGCTGGCGCTGTGCCACGTCGGCGACTCCCGCGCCTACCTGCTGCGCGACGGCGTCCTCACCCAGATCACGCACGACGACACGTTCGTGCAGACCCTCATCGACGACGGGCGGATCACGCCCGAGGAGGCCAACCACCACCCGCAGCGCTCGCTGCTGCTGCGGGCGCTCAACGGCCAGGACGTCGACCCCGACCTGTCGATGCGCGAGGCCCGCGCCGGCGACCGCTACCTGCTGTGCTCCGACGGCCTGTCCGGCGTGGTCAGCGAGGAGACGCTGGCCGAGGCGCTCAAGGACCCCGACCCGCAGTCGACCGCCGACCGGCTCGTCGAGCTGGCGCTGCGCAGCGGCGGCCCGGACAACATCACCGTGATCGTCGCCGACGTCGTCGAGGACTCCGGCACGGGCACCTCCATGGAGCCGGTGGTCGACGGCGCGGCCGGGGACAACCGCGGCCAGCGCGAGGTCGACCCCCGCTCGGCGGCCGGCCGGGCGGCGCTCGCCGACCCCCCGCCCCCGCCGCCCCCACCACCGACGAACAGCTCCACGGCCGCCGCTCCCCCCGACCGCCGCCGCCCTCGGCGGCGGCTGTTCGTCGCTGTGGGGGCGGTGCTGGTCCTGGCGGTCGGCGCGATCGCCACCTGGCTGTGGGTGCTCACCCACTGGTTCGTCGGCGTCGCGGCCGCCGACGGCGGCGACCGGGTCGCGGTCTACCGCGGCTTCGACACCGCCCTGCTCGGCCTGGACCTCTACCGGGTCGACGACGTCACCGACATCGCGCTCGACGACCTGTCCTCCTACGACCAGAACAGCGTGCGGCAGGGCATCGAGGCCAGCGACGCCGACGACGCGCAGCGCATCGTGCGCGACCTGCACGACGCGACCCTCCCGCCGTGCGACCCCGAACCCTCCACCACCTCGGACGACGCTCCCCCGTCGGCCGAGGCCTCGCTGTCGCCGCTCCCTGACGGCGCGCTGCCCTCCCCGGACGCCGGGGCGCTGCCCTCCGGGTCGGGCGCGGGCGGCAGCACCGAGGCCGCGCCGACGTCGGGCTCCCCGTCGTCGTCGCCCGAGCCGGGGGTGGACTGCCGGGAGGCGGAGTGATGGGCGGCCCCTCGACCGACCCGCGCGCCCCCGCGCCGGGGACGGTCCCGCCCCGGCGGCGCAACACCGAGCTCGCGCTGCTCGGGTTCGCCGTCCTCATCACCCTCGCGGCGCAGTGCATCGTCGACGTCACGGTCACCGGCTCGCTGCGCGCGGACCTGCTGACCTTCGGCGGCTGGTTCACCGCCCTCTGGCTGGTCGTGCACCTCGTCGTCCGCCGGTTCGCCCCCTACGCCGACCCGCTGCTGCTGCCCGCGGTGGCGGTGCTGACCGGCCTCGGGCTGACGATGATCCACCGGCTCGACCTCGCCGGGCTGCAGGACGGCGAGGCCACCCGCGAGGACGCCCCGGTCCAGCTGCTGTGGGCGACCCTGGGCGTGGCGCTGTTCGTCGCTGTCGTCGTCGTGCTGCGCGACCACCGGCTGCTGTCCCGCTTCGCCTACACCCTGGGCCTGGTCGGCCTGGTGCTGCTCGCGCTGCCCGCGGTGCTGCCCGCGTCGGTCTCCGAGGTCTACGGCGCCAAGATCTGGATCCGGGTCGCGGGCTTCAGCATCCAGCCCGGCGAGTTCGCCAAGATCTGCCTGATCGTCTTCTTCGCCGCCTACCTGGTCGACAAGCGCGACGTGCTGGCGCTGGCCAGCCGCCGGGTCATGGGCCTGGAGCTGCCGCGCGGCCGCGACCTCGGCCCGGTGCTGGTGGTCTGGGTCGTGTCGATCCTCGTGCTCGTCTTCGAGCGCGACCTGGGCAGCTCCCTGCTGCTGTTCGGCATCTTCGTGGTGATGCTCTACGTCGCCACCGAGCGGGCCAGCTGGCTGCTCATCGGCCTGGGGCTGTTCGCCGGCGGCGCGTTCCTCGCCTACCAGCTCTTCGGCCACGTGCGCGTGCGCGTGGACACCTGGCTGGACCCCTTCGCCTACCGCGACGAGGGCGGCTACCAGCTGGTCCAGTCGCTGTTCGGGCTGGGTACCGGCGGGCTGTTCGGCGCCGGGCTCGGCGGCGGCCGCCCCGACCAGGTGCCGGTGGCCAAGAGCGACTTCATCGCCTCGGCGATCGGCGAGGAGCTGGGCCTGTTCGGCCTGGTCGCCGTCATCGTCATCTACCTGGTGCTCGTCGAGCGCGGCCTGCGCACCTCGCTGATCGTGCGCGACGCCTTCGGCAAGCTCCTGGCCGGCGGCCTGGCGTTCGCCGTCGCCTGGCAGCTGTTCGTCGTCCTCGGCGGGGTCACCGGCCTGCTGCCGCTGACCGGCCTGACGACGCCGTTCGTCGCCTACGGCGGGTCCTCGCTGGTGGCCAACTTCGGGCTGGTCGCGATCCTGGTGCGGATCAGCGACGCCGCCCGCCGGCCGGCCACCCCGCCCGCTCCCCCGAAGGCCGCCTTCGGCGACGCCCCGACCGAGGTGGTGTCCACGTGAACGCGCCGCTGCGCCGGGTGGCGATCAGCGTGCTCGTGCTGTTCACGCTGCTCATCGTCAACGTCAACTACATCCAGGTCGTGCGCTCCGACGAGCTGCGCGAGGACCCGGGCAACACCCGCGTGCTCACCGAGGAGTACTCGCGCGAGCGCGGCTCGATCGTCGTCGACGGGACCGAGGTGGCCCTGTCGGTCCCCACCCAGGACACGCTCGAGTACCTGCGGCAGTACCCGCAGGGGCCCACGTACGCCGCGGTCACCGGCTACTACTCGCTGCTCTACAACAGCGCCCAGATGGAGCGCGCGGCCAACGACGTGCTCACCGGCTCCGACGCCCGGCTGTTCACCCGGCGGCTGGCCGACCTGTTCACCGGCCGCGACCCGGCCGGCGGCGACGTCGTCCTCACGATGGACGCCGCCGTCCAGGAGGCCGCGATGGCCGGGCTCGACGGCGTCACCGGCGCGGTCGTCGCGCTCGACCCGTCCACCGGCGCGGTGCTCGGCATGGCCAGCACGCCCACCTACGACCCCGGGCAGCTGTCCAGCCACGACCCCGCCGCCATCCGCGCCTACGCCGACCAGCTGGACGCGATGGAGACCGACCCGCGGCTCAACCGGGCGACCCAGGACAACTACCCGCCCGGCTCGATCTTCAAGGTGATCGTCTCGGCGGCCGCGCTGGCGACCGGCGAGTACACCCCGGACACCGTCGTCCCCGCCCCCGACCTGCTCACCCTGCCGGACACGTCGACGACGCTGGAGAACTTCAACGGGTCCTCCTGCAGCAGCAGCCAGGAGCAGTCGCTGATCGACGCGCTGACCATCTCCTGCAACACCGCCTTCGCGCAGCTGGGCATCGACCTCGGCGAGGACCGCGTGCGGGAGATGGCCGAGGCGTTCGGGATGACCGGGGACGGCATGGAGATCCCGCTGGAGGTCGCCGGCAGCAGCATCGGCGACATCGAGAGCGAAGCGGCGCTGGGCCAGAGCTCGATCGGCCAGCGCGACGTCCGGACCACCCCGCTGCAGGCGGCGATGATCGCCGCGGCCGTGGCCAACGACGGGACCCTGATGACCCCCTACCTCGTCGACCAGGTGCGCGCCCCCGACCTCACCGTCATCGACCGGTCCGACCCGGAGGAGTTCTCCCGGCCGGTCACGCCCGAGGTCGCCGACCAGCTCACCGAGATGATGGTCAGCGTCGTGGAGAACGGCAGCGGCCGGCGCGCGCAGGTGCCCGGCGTCGAGGTCGCCGGCAAGACCGGCACGGCGCAGAACGCCGGCCCCGACCACAACTGGTTCATCGGCTTCGCCCCGGCCGACGACCCGCAGATCGCCGTCGCGGTGTTCGTGGCGAACGGCGGGGGTACCGGCGGCGACGTCTCCGCCCCGATCGCGCGCGACGTGATCGAGGCCTACCTCGAGGGTCAGGGGGGCTGATGGCCCTGTCCACCGGCACCATCCTGGCCGGCCGCTACGAGATCACCGAGCCGATCGCCACGGGCGGCATGGGCGAGGTCTGGCGGGCGCGCGACCGCGTCCTCGACCGCGTCGTCGCCGCCAAGGTGCTGCGCAGCGAGTACATGGGCGACCCGAGCTTCGTCGCCCGGTTCCGCAACGAGGCGCGGCACACCGCGGCCCTGTCGCACCCGAACATCGCCTCGGTCTACGACTACGGCGAGACCAGCGCCGACGGCGGCAACGGCCAGCTGGCCTTCCTCGTCATGGAGCTGGTCGAGGGCAAGCCGCTGGTCACGATCCTCCACGAGGAGGGGCGGCTGCCGGTCGACTGGACGCTGCACGTCCTCGGCCAGGCCGCCGACGGCCTGTCGGCCGCGCACGCCGCCGGGGTGGTGCACCGCGACATCAAGCCGGGCAACCTCATCGTCCGGCCCGACGGCGTGGTGAAGCTGACCGACTTCGGCATCGCCCGCGCCCGCGACACCACGCCGCTGACCCGCACCGGCATGGTGGTCGGGACCGCGCAGTACCTGTCGCCGGAGCAGGCGCAGGGCATGGAGGTCACCGCCGCCTCCGACGTCTACTCCCTCGGCGTCGTCGGCTACGAGTGCCTCACCGGCGTGCGGCCCTTCGACGGCACCTCCCAGGTGGCCATCGCGCTGGCGCACATCAACCGCCCGCCGCCGCCCCTGCCGGGCGACATCCCGCCGGCGGTGCGGCTGCTGGTCGAGCGCGCACTGGCCAAGGACCCGGCCGACCGGTTCACCGACGGCGCCGCCTTCGCCGCGGCGATCCGCTCGGTGGCCGCCGGCGGCGGCCTCGCGCCCACGACGTCGGCCACCGGGGCGATGGCCGCCGCGCCGACCGAGGTGATCCCCGAGGTCGACGGCGAGGGCACCCGCGTCCTCGGCGGTCCGCTCACCGGGGCGGCCGCCGGCGCCGCCCTCGGCGCCGCGGCCGCCGGCCCGCGCACCGGGGGCCGGCACGCCGCCGGTGCGCGCACCATGCCCCCGCTGCAGGGCCCGCCCGTCGACGGCGACGAGCGGCGGTGGGACGACGGCGCCGCGCCGCGCCGGGGCGACCGCCGGTGGGTGTGGGCGCTGGTCTCCCTGCTGGTGGTCGCCGGGCTGGTCACCGGCGCCTGGCTGCTCCTCGGCGGTGGGGACGACCGCGACGGCACGACCGCCGGCCCCTCGGCGAGCACCTCGTCGGCCAGCGGCTCGGCCGGCGTGACGCAGCAGCTGGTCAACATCCCCGCCGCGTCGCAGTACATCGGCGAGGACGCCGACGACGTGCAGGCCGAGCTGGAGGAGGCCGGCCTCGAGGTGACCCGGGCCGACGCCGACGCCGGCCAGCTGGCGGCCGCGGGCATCGAGCTCAGCGCCGGCGACGTCGCCGCCGTCGACCCCAGCGGCATCCCGGTCCCCCGCGGCTCCACCGTCACCCTGTACGTGGCCCAGGAGGACTACACCCCGGAGGAGGAGTCCGAGGACACCGGCGGCGACTCCGGCGGTCAGGACGACGGCGGCTCCGGCGACGAGGACACCCCCGCGCCGACCACCACCCAGCAGCAGCCCGCGCCGACGACGACCACGCCGGCCCCGACCACCACCACCCAGCAGCAGCCCGCGCCGACGACGTCGGACAGCCCGCCGGTCACCCAGCCCGGCACCACCGCGCCGCCGCCGCCCGTGCAGACCACGGAGCCGACGGTGAGCGAGGGGGCCGGGGCCTCGACCAACGGGCAGGGCCAGTGGCCGCCCGACGCCGCGAACGTGGCCGCGCAGGAACCGCCGGCGTGACGCCGCTCCCTCGCGCCGCCCGGGACCGGGCGGCGTCGCCCGTTAGGGTGACCGCCGGAACCGGGCGCACTCCCGGCGTTCCCTGCTGCCCGGGGACGCCCGCGACCCGCCAGAGCACCGCCCGAGAGGACCACGCATGACCACCCCCCAGGTGCTCGGTGAGCGCTACGAGATCGGCGGGGTGCTCGGCCGCGGCGGGATGGCGGAGGTGCACCGCGGGCGCGACCTGCGGCTGGGCCGCGAGGTCGCGGTCAAGGTGCTGCGCAGCGACCTGGCCCGCGACCCCTCGTTCCAGGTGCGCTTCCGGCGGGAGGCGCAGGCGGCCGCCTCGCTGAACCACCCGTCGATCGTCGCGGTGTACGACACCGGCGAGGACCGGACGACCAGCGGCGCGACGCCGTACATCGTCATGGAGTACGTCGAGGGCGAGACGCTGCGCGACGTGCTGCGCCGCGAGGGCGTGCTGCAGCCGGAGCGGGCGATGAGCCTGGCCGCCGACATCTGCGCCGCCCTGGACTTCAGCCACCGCAACGGCATCGTGCACCGCGACGTGAAGCCCGGGAACGTGATGATCACGCCCCAGGGCACCGTCAAGGTGATGGACTTCGGCATCGCCCGCGCGGTGTCGGACTCCGCCGCCACGATGACCTCGACCGCCGCGGTCATCGGCACCGCGCAGTACCTCTCCCCCGAGCAGGCCCGCGGCGAGGCCGTCGACGCCCGCTCCGACGTCTACTCGCTGGGCTGCCTGCTCTACGAGCTGGTCTGCGGCGCACCGCCGTTCACCGGCGACTCGCCGGTCTCGGTCGCCTACCAGCACGTGCGCGAGGACCCGCGGCTGCCGTCCTCGATCAACCCGGCCGTGCCGCCGGAGCTCGACGCCATCCTCATGAAGGCGATGAGCAAGAACCCGGCGAACCGGTACCAGTCGGCCGCCGAGATGCGCAACGACCTGCTCCGGGCCCTGGCCGGGCAGCGGGTCGAGGCCACGCCGGTCATGGGCGACGAGGAGAAGACCACCATCCTCGGCGCCACGCCCGCGTACGGCGACGGCGGCTGGGACGACGACGCGGCCGCGCGCCGGCGCAAGCGCAACCGGGTCGTCGCGCTCGTCGTCGGCGCGCTGGTGCTCATCGGCGCCGTCGTCGGGGTGGCCCTGCTGGTCGGCTCCGGCGACGAGGAGCCGCGGCCCCAGGCCGCCGCGCAGGTCACCGTGCCGGCGGGGCTGGTCGGTCAGCAGCGGGAGGACGCCGAGGCCGCCGTCGAGGCCGCGGGCCTCGAGGTCGGCGACGTCACGCCGCAGGTGACCGACGACGAGGACGCGGTCGGCACCGTGCTCGCCACGACGCCCGCCGGCGGCGCCCGCGTCGACGAGGGCACGGAGGTCGACCTGACCGTCGCGACCGCCCCGGACACGGTGACCGTGCCGCAGGTGGTCGACCTCGACGAGGACCGGGCCCGCACGGCGCTGGAGAACGCGGGTTTCACCGGCAGCGTGAACACCGAGCAGGCCGACTCGCTCGCCGAGGAGGGCACCGTCGTCGCGGTGGACCCGGAGGAGGGCGCCGCGGTCGCCCCGGCGACCACCGTGACGCTGTCGGTGTCCGACGGCACCGACGAGGTCCCGGACGTGGCCGGCCGGCCCCAGGACGCCGCCCAGGAGGCGCTGCGGACGGCGGGCTTCACCAACCTGACCGTGACCGAGGTCGACTCCGACCAGCCCGCCGGCACCGTCGTCGGGACGAACCCGGCCGCCGGCCAGCAGGCGTCCGCCGGCCAGCCGATCACCCTGCAGGTGTCCGGCGGCGCCGCGGAGGTCACCGTCCCGGCGGCGATCGTCGGGCAGACCGAGGCGCAGGCCCGCCAGACGCTGGCCGCGGCCGGCTTCACCGGGACGGTCTCGGTCCAGGACACCGAGGCCGACCCCGGCCAGGCCGACGGCACCGTGGTGGGCAGCAACCCGCAGCCCGGCCAGACGGTGGCGCCGGACGGGACCATCACCCTGCTGGTCGCCCGCGAGACGGCCACGCCGACGACGGGCAGCCCCGGCCCCGGCGGCCAGGACGGCGACCCGAACACCCCCATGTGAGCGACCGCGGACGACGAAGGGCCCCCCCGGCCGGGAGGGGCCCTTCGTCGTGACGGGGGCTAGACGGCGGCGGCGGAGAGACGGCGGGCGCCCGCGGCGGCGGCCTCGACGACGGCCGGGTCGGGCGCCAGGCCGCACGCGGCCAGCCACGTGGCCAGCATCTGGTGGCCGCCCTCGGTGAGCACCGACTCGGGGTGGAACTGCACGCCCTCGACGGGCAGCTCCCGGTGCCGCAGCGCCATGACGATGCCCGACGCCGTCGCGCCGGTCACCTCGAGCTCGTCGGGCACGGTGGCCCGGTCCACGGCCAGTGAGTGGTAGCGCGTGGCGGTGAAGGGCGAGGGGAGCCCGGCCAGCACGCCGACGCCGTCGTGCACGACCTCGCTGGTCTTGCCGTGCAGCAGCTCCGGCGCGCGGACGACCTCGGCGCCGAAGGCCTCGGCGATCGCCTGGTGACCCAGGCACACGCCCAGCACCGGCGTCCCGGCCTCGGCGGCGGCCCGCACCATCGGGACGGTCACGCCGGCGCCGGCGGGCGTGCCCGGGCCGGGGGACAGCAGCACGCCGGCGACGTCGAGGTCGGGCAGCTCGTCGACGGTGACGGCGTCGTTGCGCCGGACGACGCACTGCACGCCGAGCTGGCCCAGGTACTGGACCAGGTTGTAGACGAAGCTGTCGAAGTTGTCGACGACGAGGACGGGCCTGCTCACGCTCCCTGTGTACAGCAGCGCCCGGTCAGCCGTCAGCGGCTGTGGCGTGTGCCATGTCCAGCGAGCCGGTGTAGGCCGGCACCGTGACCTCCGGCCGGTCGCGCACGGCGAAGGCGAGCCCGAAGTCCTCGACCGCCTGCTCGAACACCGCCACCTGCGGGGAGGCGTCCAGCTGCGCGCGGATGGCGGCGGGGTCGCCGATCGCGGTGACGACGAACGGCGGTGACCAGGTCCGCCCGTGGAGGAGCAGGACGTTGCCGACGCAGCGGACGGCGCTGGTGGCGATCAGCCGCTGGTCCATGATCGCCACGCCGTCGGCGCCGGCCGCCCAGACGGCGTTGACGACCGCCTGCACGTCGGACTGGTGGATGACGACGTCGTCGGGGCGGGCGCCCGTCGGCAGGCTGCCGTCGGGCCGGCGCGGGGCGTCGTCGAGGGTGATCTCCACACCGCGACCGCGGAGGGCGACCAGGCCCGCCGACAGGGCGCCGGCGTCGCCCGCCGCCTGGGCCGAGGCGACGGCGCCGTCGCGGGAGGCCGCCTGGTCGGTGAGCGCCTCGGTCCGGCGCTGCAGCGCGGTCAGCTGCTCCTGCTGGCCGGCGATGACCTCGTTGCGCTGGGCGATGAGCTCGGACAGCTCGGTGACGTCGCCGGCGCGCAGGTCCGAGCCCTCGGCGGTCTGGCCGGAGGTGGCGAACAGCAGCCCTGCCGCGAGCGCCACCACGGGCACCAGGGCGCCCCAGGCCGACCGGCGCCGGGAGGGGCCCACCGGCGGCTCGGAGGCGGTCACGCGGGCTCCTGGGGGACGGGAGGGGGAGGCACGCCGTCGGACGCGGCCGTGCTGGTCCCCTCGGAGCTTAGGCTGGGGAGCGATCGTGCCGGTCGCGACGGACCGGCACCCCAGCGAGTCAGCAGGAGACGGTCGGAGTGCCCAAGTCCAAGGTCCGCAAGAAGTCGGTCTACACGCCGCCCGAGGGCGTGCTGCAGTCGCGCGCGGCCAACGCACGGGCCGTCCAGCCGAGCCCGCGCTGGTACGCGCCGCTCATGGTCGCGCTCATGCTGCTCGGTCTGCTGTGGATCGTCGTCTACTACGTGGCCGGCGACCAGATCCCGTTCATGGTGTCGCTGGGGGCGTGGAACTTCGCCATCGGCTTCGGCGCCATGGTGGTCGGCCTCGTCATGTCGATGCGCTGGCGGTAGCCGCCACACTTCTCCCGAGAGGCCCCCGTCCGCACCCGGGACGGGGGCCTCTCGTGTACACGGGGGCCGTCCGGCGGTGGACACCGGGGGTGTGGACCGCTGTGCACACACCACCGGTGGATCCACAGGTCGACATGACGCCCTACCCCCAGGGTTGTCCACCGCATGTGGAGAACGCCTGTTCGACTACACCTCGCTGACCTGCGCTTTCGCGACTGGTGAGGCACGTGTGACGAGAAGGGCACCCGAGTAACTACAGGTCTGTGCTTTGTCCCCAGCTGTGTACCCAGCTGTGGATGTGTCGACATGACCGCAGCACCGGGACGGTCACCGAGCGCGAGCGCGGCACTGCGGTCGAGGAGTCGACACGCGGGCCGAGCTGGGCAGATCCCCGCCTGCGGACGGGCGTCCCCACCTCTCCCGGCCTGTGGACAGAGTCGCCGTGGTCGTCCTGGGAGGCTGGGGACGTGCAGTGGTCGGCGCGGGCGGCGGAGACGGTCACGCTCGGGCTGGGCGGGGTGCTGCTGACGCTGGCCGCCCTGGGGCTCGACGCGGCGGGACGGGTGCTGGTCGGCGCCGCCGGCGTGCTCCTGGTGGGCGCGGCGCTGCGCGACCTCGCCCTGCGGCCGCGGCTGGCGGTGGACGACGCCGGCGTCGTCGTGCGGACGCTGACCGGGCGCACCCGGCTGCCGTGGCCGGGCCTGCGGGTGCGGCTGCGGACGACGCGGCGGCTGGGCGTGCGCTCGCGGCTGCTGGAGCTCGACACCGCCGCGCACCCCGACGACGAGGGCACCCTCGTGCTGCTGGGCCGCCGGGACCTGGGCACCGACCCGGCGTCGGTCGCCCAGGCCCTCGAGGCGCGGCGGCCCGCCTGAGGCGCGGGACGAGCCCTCAGAGGCCGAGGACGACCAGGGGTACCGGTACGGCGAGGGCGAGGGTCACCAAGACCGCGGCGAGCACCACGAGCGACAGCGCCTGCGCCGCCGTCCGCCGGCGGGTGAGGACGAGCAGCCCGGTGGCCAGGGCGCCGGCGACCAGGCCGCCGAGGTGGCCCAGCAGCGAGACGCCGGGCAGGAAGCTGATGACCACGTTGATGGCCAGCAGGGTGAGCAGGCCGCGCAGGTCCTGGCGGGCGACCAGCAGGAGCACGCCGAGGGAGCCCAGGAGGCCGTAGAGGGCCGCGGACGCCCCGGCCACGGGCCGGGCGGGCTCGCCGAGCAGCTGGATGGCCACGGCGCCGCCCAGGGCGGACACCAGGTAGACGGCGAGGTAGCGCCACCGGCCCAGGCGCCCCTCGAGCTCGGGGCCGAACACCAGCAGGCTGAGCATGTTCAGCAGCAGGTGGGTGATCCCGATGTGCAGGAACGCCCCGGTGAGCAACCGCCAGTCCTGACCGAAGACGTCGACGAGGACGGGGACCTGCGAGAACTCCTCGAACACCGGCGAGCGCCAGTTGTCCAGCGGGCTCTGGCCGACCGACACCGCCGACACCGCCGTGACGACGAAGACGACGACGTTGACCGCGACCAGCGAGACGGTGACCGGGCCGAACCGGCGGCGGGCGCCGGACCAGCGGGACACCGGCCGGGGACGGCGGACCCCGGCGGAACCGGCCCGGACGTCGTCGGGGCACTGGAACCCGACGGCGGCCGGCGTCATGCACTCCGGGCAGATCGGCCGGTCACAGCGCGCGCACCGGACGCCGGTCGGCCGGTCCGGGTGGCGGTAGCAGGTGGCCGACGGGGGCGCCGGCGGCCGGCCGGCGCCCCCGTCGTCGGGACCGGTGGTCAGCTGCGCTGCACCTCGACCGACTGGATGACGACGTCCTCGACGGGGCGGTCGTTGCGGCCGGTGCGGACCTTGGCGATGCGGTCCACGACCTCGCGGCTGCTCTGGTCGGCCACCTCGCCGAAGATCGTGTGCTTGCGGTTGAGGTGCGGCGTCGGGCTCACGGTGATGAAGAACTGCGAGCCGTTGGTGCCCGGCCCGGCGTTGGCCATGGCCAGCAGGTACGGGCGGTTGAAGGTGAGCTCCGGGTGGAACTCGTCGCCGAACTGGTAGCCCGGGCCGCCGAAGCCCTGACCGAGCGGGTCGCCGCCCTGGATCATGAAGCCGTCGATGATCCGGTGGAAGACCGTCCCGTCGTACAGGGGGTCGGTGGTCTTCTGCCGGGTCGCCGGGTGCGTCCACTCGCGGCGGCCCTCGGCCAGGTCCGCGAAGTTCGCGACCGTCTTCGGCGCGTGGTCGGGGAACAGGTCGACGGTGATGTCGCCGTGGTTGGTGTGCAGCACGGCACGGCGTGCGGGGGTCGATTCGGTCACGCCGCCCACTCTCCCACTGCTCCGCCGACCCCGAGCACGGGGAGCGGGCCACCCCAGGGGGACGACGCAGGCGGCGTGCCGGCAGGACGTGCCGGCGGACCTGCACGGCGCTGGGCCGGGTGCCCCGGCCGTCGAGGCCGTGCGGAGGCGGGATCACCGGGTGCGGGAGGCCGGCGCTCGCGGCCGGGCCGAGCGGCCGACGCACCGGCGTCCTGCGGTGGAGACGAGGGGAATCGAACCCCTAACCCCCGCCTTGCAAAGGCGGTGCTCTGCCAATTGAGCTACGTCCCCGGGGGCGCTGTCCCCGGGAGCTCCGCGCGGGAGCCCGGGTTCAGCGGGTGGTCGGGCGGCTGACCGACTGCGGGCCGCTGGTGGCCTCGTGCCAGAGGTCGGCCTCGGCCTTGCCGCCGCCGGACGAGCGCCTGCGGACGGCGGCGACGGCACCGGCCGCGACGGCGGCCAGGGCCAGCTTCTTCAGCACGCGGTACCTCCTGGGTACGACGGCGGCCACGGACGGGGCCTCGCTGTCGCGGTGCCGGGGCACCGGTTCACGGGTGGGCCTGGGAGGACTTGAACCTCCGGCCTCATCCTTATCAGGGATGCGCTCTAACCGCCTGAGCTACAGGCCCGTGGACCTCGACCAGCTTACCTGGCCGCCCCCGGGCCCCGACGGGGGGGTCCGGGGGCGGCCCCTCTGCAGGGTCCCGCCGCGCGTCTGCGAGCGGTGGGGGGCAGAGGGGTCCTCCGTCTAGTCCCGCTCGGCGAGCGTGACCTCGAGGCCGCCGACCAGGTCGGCGCAGAGGTTGTAGATGAACGCCGCGACGGTGCACAGCGCGGTCATCAGCACGATGTTGATCGCGCCGATGACGGCCGCCCCGCCGAAGACGACGCCCGGGGTGATGACGTCGCCGCCGCCCTCGCCGCTCGACGACGTGCCGAGCTGGCCGAACAGGTCGTTGAGGGTGTCGAAGACGCCGAGCCCGGACAGGACCCCGTACAGGATCCCGATCGCGACCATCCAGATGAAGAACATCGCGATCGACAGGACCAGCGAGATCTTCAGCGCCGACCAGGTGTCGACGTGCCGCAGCTGCAGCCGCGCCCGCCGCGGACCGCGGTTGCCGCGGTTCTTGGCCTGCTTGCCGGCCTGCTGCTGCGCGGCCGGCGGCTGCTGGGGAGCCCGGGCCGCCGCCGGCGGGGCGGCCACCGCGGCCGGCGGGACCGCCTGGGTGGCGCTCACCGGCCCCGGCATGGTCGCGTCGGCCGGACGGGGAGCCTGCTGGGGCGCCTGCGGCGGGGCCACGGGCGGCACCTGCCGGGCGGGCGCCTGGCCGGTGACCGGCTTGGCCAGCGACGGGCCCGCGCCCGCCGGCGTGGCCCCGGCCGGGGTCGCCCCGGACGGAGCGGGCGTCTGGCCGGTGGCGGGCGCCGAGCCCGTCGCCGGGGCTCCGTCCGCTCCGGCTGCGCCGTCCGGGCGGACCCCGGTGCGCACCGCCTGCGGCCGGTCGCTCATGCCGTTCTCCCGTTCGCCTGCGGCCCTCGCCGCGCTCTCGCGCCCGGGCGGTCCGGCGTGGTGCCGGAGGCGCCCGGGCGCCGGTCGTGTCCGTCAGCGGGAGCCGGGGGGGGGGGGGGGGGGGGGGGGGGGGGGGGGGGGGGGGGGGGGGGGGGGGGGGGGGGGGGGGGGGGGGGGGGGCGGGGTGGGGGTGCTCGTGGGTGATCGTCTATATGGGCCAGGTCAC